>DASSHL010000052.1:0-12368 GCA_035692845.1 Gemmatimonadales bacterium | reverse complement strand
GTTCGGCTACCTTCTGAACGCGGCGGAGCACCTGAACCGCCGCCTCTCGACCATCTACATGACGATCAGCTTCAGGCTGGCCCTGTACGCAGGAGACCTGCGATGAACGTGGCACGACGACCGGGAATCCTGCTGGGCTGCACCCTGCTGCTCGGCGCCGCGGGTTGCAGCAAGGAGAAGCTCGCTGAACCCAGGCCTTTCGATGGTGAGGCTGCGCTCTCGAATGCCGCGGCCCAGGTGGCGTTTGGCCCGCGCATTCCCGGTACACCAGGGCACGCGGCGGAGGCGAAGTGGCTGGACAGTCTCCTGTCCGCGCGTGCCGACACGCTGGTGGTGCAGCGCTGGACCCACGTGGATGTGCGCGGCGATTCGCTCCCGCTCACGAACTTCATCGCACGCTTCAATCCCGCTGCGACCGAACGGGTGCTCTTCCTGGCTCACTGGGACACGCGGCCCCGCTCTGACGGTACGCGCGCCCTTCCCGCCGACAGTGCCAAGCCGGTGCCGGGCGCCAATGATGGCGCGTCGGGGGTGGCCGTGCTCCTTGGCGTGGCCGACGCGCTCAAGGCGGCGCCGCCCGGGGTGGGAGTCGACCTGCTCTTCGTCGATGGCGAGGACTACGGCGACTTCTTCACGGAACGGAACGACGTGCTCATTGGCAGCCGCTACTACGGTGCGCACCAGCTGGGGCCGAAGCCGCTGTACGCCGTGCTCTTCGACATGGTGGGCGACAAGGACCTGCGGATCTCGCAGGAAGGCAATTCGATCATCGGCGCCGGCGAGGTCGTGGACCTGGTCTGGGATACGGCGCGGAAGCTGGGCTACGGGGCCATCTTCGTGCCCTTCGAGAACATCACGCTGACGGATGACCACGTGGAACTGCAGCAGGCCGGCATCCGCGCCATTGATGTCGTGGATTTTGATTACCCGTACTGGCATACCCCGAACGACACCATGGACAAGATCAGCGCCCAGAGTCTGGGGATCGTGGGCCGCCTGGCACTGGCATTGGTGGCGCGGGAGGAATAGCGGAGGATGGGCCCTGCCCATCCTCTTTCCGCCCTGATTCGCACTTTTCCGATCCCGCACCATGTCGCGCCGCGCCGCACATTGCGGGCATGTCCCCCGAATACCGCTCCGTCTTGCTGCTGGCAGGGCTCGCCGTCGTGGGCCAGGCCGCGCGATGTGCCTTGCTCGACCCTGGTGAGGCACCGGGAGCGATCTCGGTCCTGGCTGGCACCGACTCGACTTCACCACTGGCGCACCGGGACAGCGCGCGTCTCGCGGGGCAGCCGCTCAAGGACGGTGAGCTGATCGACCTCGACCGCGCGCCCGCCGCCGAAATTGCCCGACTGCCAGGTATCGGTCCTGATCTGGCGCGCCGGATCGTCGACGAGCGGAAAGCGCACGGCGATTTTGGCGGCTTGGCGGCGCTTGATGCCCTGCCGGGCGTCGGTCCGGGCCTGCTGCGCCGGCTGGACGGCCACGTTCGTTTTTCCGGGGTTCCACGCCCGGGCAGCCCATCCCAGAGGCAGACGGCCCAGCCCGCCAAAATTGGCCTTAACTCTGCAACAGCCAACGATTTGGCCACGCTTCCGGGGGTTGGACCGGGGCGGGCTGCCGCGATTGTGGCGTATCGCGAGTCGCATGGGCCGTTTGCGAGCATCGAAGCCCTTACCACCGTTCCCGGGATCGGCCCTGCCACCGTCGACAAGTTGCGACCCTTGTTGGAGATACGCTGACGGGCCTGAAGCCTGTGGCGCGTGGCCCACGGTTGGCTATCCATGCGGTCCTCTCGTAATCACTTCATCCCTGAGCGTCGGAATACGATGGCGACTGCGGCGGCGCAGCAGAGTGACCGGCTGGCACAGGTCCTGGTCCAGGAAGGACTGCTCACTCGTGAGCAGCTCGTCCAGGCGCAGACTGAGCAGCGTGCCTCCAAGTGCCGCCTGCCCTATGCGGTGGTGAAGCTGGGCATGGCCTCGGAGATCGAGGTCACCAAGCTGCTGGCGCGCCAGTACCGGATGCCGGCCGTGGACCTGCAGCGGTTCGAGGTGGACGCCCGGATCCTGAAGCTGATTCCGCCCGACGTGGCCCAGAAGCACGTGGTGGTGCCACTCAAGCGGGAAGGCCGCACCCTGACGGTGGCGCTGGCCGATCCGACTGACATCGGGCTGCTCGAGGACCTGAAGTTCATCACGCGGTATGACCTCTTCCCGGTCCTGGCCGGCGAGTTCACGCTCCGCGCCCTGATCGAAAAGCATTACGGCAACGTCGCCGAGCAGCAGTTTGCCGACATCCTCAAGGAGATGGAGCAGGAGGAGGGGGATGTCGAGGTGGTCGCGGAGGAGGAGGAAGAAGCCGCCACCCAGGCGCAGATCGATGACGCGCCCGTGGTCAAGCTGGTGGAAGGCATCCTCAAGAACGCGGTGCAGCGCGGGGCGAGCGACATTCACATCGAGCCATTTGAGCATGAGATCCGGGTGCGGTACCGCATTGACGGTGCGCTCCAGGAGATCATGAAGCCGCCGTTCAAGATGAAGGCGGCACTCACGAGCCGGGTGAAGATCCTCTCGCACCTGAACATCGCCGAGCGCCGGGTGCCGCAGGACGGCCGGCTCAAGCTCAAGATGGGCGCGCGGGTCATCGACTTTCGTGTGTCGACGCTACCGGTGCTGTTCGGCGAGAAGATCGTGCTCCGTATCCTGGACAAGGGCAACCTGACGCTGGACCTGCAGAAGTTCGGGTTCGAGCCCAAGGCGGAAGCGGACCTGATGAAGGCGATCCTCAACCCCTACGGCATGGTGCTGGTTACCGGGCCGACCGGCTCGGGCAAGACGACGACGCTCTACAGCTGCCTCCAGCGGATCAACACGGAGGAAGTGAACATCATGACCGCCGAGGACCCGGTGGAGTACAACCTCCACGGCATCAACCAGGTCCTGGTGCGGAACGAGATCGGGCTGACCTTCGCGGCGGCGCTCAAGGCGTTCCTGCGACAGGACCCGAACATCATCATGATCGGTGAAATTCGAGACCTCGAAACGGGCGGCATCGCCATCAAGGCGGCACTCACGGGCCACCTGGTGCTCTCGACGCTGCATACCAACGACGCGCCGAGCACCATCACGCGCATGATTGACATGGGGGTCGAGGCCTTCAACGTGGCGAGCGCGGTCAACCTGGTGGTGGCCCAGCGGCTGGTGCGCCGGGTCTGCAAGCACTGCGCGGAGACGGTGACGTACCGCGAGGAAGAGCTCAAGTCGCTGTCGGATGATCTCGATGCCATCCGGCACATCGAGTTCAAGCGCGGGAAGGGCTGCGATACCTGCGGCGGGCTTGGCTACAAGGGCCGGGCCGGACTGTACGAAGTGATGGCGCTCACGCCGGAGCTCCGGCGCTCCATCCTCCGGGGCGACTCGGTTGCCGACCTGCGCGAGACGGCGGTGCGGGAGGGGATGCTGACCCTCCGCATGGATGGCATCAAGAAAGTCGAACGAGGCGTAACCACCCTTGAGGAAGTCGTGAAGGAGACGGCAGAATGAGTTTCAACCTCCGGGCGCTCCTGGAAGAAATGATCGAGCGCGAGGCCTCGGACCTCCACATCACCGCGGGCGAGCGTCCCAAGCTCCGCATTGACGGTGACATCACCGATTCGTCGGTGCAGGAAGTCCTGACACCCAAGGATACGCTTCAGCTTGCCTATTCGGTCCTGACCGAGAACCAGAAGAAGCGGTTCGAGACCGAGGACGAACTGGACTTCAGCTTCGGCATCCAGAACCTGGCGCGCTTCCGCGGCAACGTGTTCAAGCAGCGCGGCTGCGTGGCGGTCGTGATCCGGATGATTCCGTTCAACGTGCGGACCTTCCAGGACCTGGGGCTGCCGCCGGTGGTGGCCAAGCTCGCGGAGAAGCCGCGCGGGCTCATCCTGGTCACCGGCCCCACCGGCTCCGGCAAGAGCACGACGCTCGCCGCGGTGATCGACAAGATCAACAAGGAGCGGAAGGGCCACATCATCACGGTGGAGGACCCGATCGAGTTCATCCACCGTCACCAGTCGTGCATCGTGAACCAGCGCGAGGTGGGGACCGACACCAAGAGCTTTGGCAGCGCGCTCAAGTACGCCCTGCGCGAGGACCCGGACGTCATCCTGGTGGGCGAAATGCGCGACCTCGAGACCATCGCCGCGGCGCTCACCATCGCGGAGACGGGCCACCTGGCGCTCGCGACGCTGCACACCAACTCGGCGGCTGAATCCATCAATCGTATCATCGATGTCTTTCCGTCGAGCCAGCAGTCGCAGGTGCGGGCCCAGTTGGCGTTCGTGCTCGAGGGCGTGCTGACCCAGACGCTGTTGCAGAAGGCCAGCGGCCGCGGCCGCGCCATGGCGGCGGAAATCATGGTGGCAACACCCGCCATCCGGGCGCTCATCCGGGATGACAAGGTGCACCAGATCTATTCGGCGATGCAGGCCGGCAAGAAGCACGGCATGCAGACCATGAACGATGCGCTCTACCAGCTCTACATGTCGCGGGAAGTCACGTCGGACGAATGCCTCCGGGTGTCGCCGGAGCCGAATGAATTCCTTCGCGCCATCGGCGAGAAGCCGCTGGACGAGGCGGATGGCTATGGGGACAAGGGTGCCCGCATGACAGCGATGGCCGGCGGACGGCGCTGACTGTACGGGCGGCCTGCGGCCGCCCCATTGCGGCTCGATGGCCGCGCTCACGAGGAGATTTGCGATGCCGCTCTACGAATACACCGCGCGCAACCAGACGGGCCAGATCCAGAAGGGCCAGCTCGAGGCCCAGAGCCCTGAAGAGGTCAATGCGCACCTGCGCAAGAACCGGATGATGCTGGTCAGCGTGCGCCAGGCGCCCAAGGCCATCAAGTTCGGCGGGTCAGCCAAGCCCAAGACGCGCGACATCGTCATCTTCACGCGCCAGTTTGCGACCATGATCAACGCCGGCCTGCCGCTGGTGCAGTCGCTGACGATCCTGGCCCAGCAGACCGAGAACAAGTCGCTCAAGGAAACCACCAAGGCGGTGGTTTACGACGTGGAGAGCGGCAATACCCTGGCTGACGCCTTTGCCAAGCACCCGAAGGCTTTCAGCGGCCTCTATGTGAACATGGTAGCCGCGGGCGAAGCGGGCGGTATTCTCGACACCATCCTGCTCCGGCTGGCCACGTTCCTGGAAAAGAGCGACGCCCTGATCCGCAAGGTGAAGAGCGCCATGATCTACCCGGGCGTGATCCTCACCGTCGCGGCAGCCGCCGTGGCCGTGCTCCTGATCTTCGTGATTCCCACGTTCCAGAGCATGTTCGCCTCGGTCAACATGGAGCTGCCGCTGCCGACCCGGATCGTGATCGGCATGTCGCAGATCCTGATTCACTACTGGTGGGCCATCCTGGCGGTCATCGGCGTCACGATCTTTGCCATCAAGCGCTACCACGCCTCGTCCAACGGACGGAAGCAGATCGACACCCTGCTGCTGAAGGCGCCGGTGCTGGGCGACCTGCTCCGGAAGTCGGCGGTGTCGCGCTTCACCCGCACGCTCGGTACCCTGATCAGCTCGGGCGTCAGCATCCTTGACGGGCTCGAGATCACTGCCAAGACGGCCGGTAACCGCGTCATCCATGACGCGGTCATGGAGAGCCGCCAGAGTATCGCGGGCGGTGACACCATCGCGGCGCCGCTGGAGAAGTCAGCGGTCTTTCCGCCCATGGTCATCTCGATGATCGCCGTTGGCGAGCAGACCGGCGGCCTCGATGAAATGCTGTCCAAGATCGCCGACTTCTATGACGAGGAAGTGGATGTGGCAGTGGGCGCGCTGCTCTCGCTCATGGAACCGGTTATGATTGTGGTGCTCGGCGTGATCGTGGGCGGCATGGTGGTGGCAATGTACCTGCCGATCTTTGACATGATGAATGCTATTCAATAGGGATCAGGGGCCAGGGACCAGGAGTCAGGGACCAGAGCTGAGCCAGGAGCATCAGCCCTCTCGCCCTGATCTCCAGTCCCTGACCCCTGACCCCTGACACCTGACCCCTAATCCCTAACCCCTATCTTCCACTGAACGACAACCTTCCTTCCACCCCGTCCGACATGCTCTGCCGGCTCGACTTCAGCGGCCGCTTCAGCCGGCTGAGTCCGGCCTGGGAGCGGACCCTTGGCTTCAGCCGGGACGAACTGATGTCCCGCCGATTCATCGAGTTCGTGCACCCGGACGACCGCGAACGCACCTTGCGGCAGAATGCCGTGGTGCGACGCGGCGGCCAGGCTCTTGCCTTCGAGAATCGCTATCGCTGCAAGGATGGGTCGTACCGGTGGCTCGCGTGGAACGCCGCACCCGATGACCGCGAATGCGTGATTTATTCGGTCGCCGTGGACATCACGATGCTCAAGGAGCTGGAGACGGCGTGTGAAGTGCCGGGGCAGGGGCTCGACGAGCTGCTGAGCGAGATGAAAACGGCCGGTCCGCTGCTCACGGTCTGTGCCTGGTGCCTGAAGCTGCGGGGTGATGACGATCCTGCGTGGAGTCTCGCCCACTACAAGGCGCTGCACCCGAAGATCCGGGTGAGTCACGGTCTCTGTCCGCGCTGCCTCGAGTCCGTGATCAAGCCGCAGATAGCTCGGCTTTGAGCCGTGAGCTGAGAGCTGTGAGTTGTGAGCTGGCGGAGATACCGCTCATAGCTCACCGCTTATAGCTCTCACCGCTTCGGCATGATTGCCTGCAGTCCGGCGTCGAGCTGGTGGGGACTGGTCGGCCCCTGGACCCGGTAGCGGATCGCGCCGGCAGTGTCCACGAAGACCGTCAGGGGAAGCCCAAAGGCGGCGTAGGCCGTCAACGTCTTCTGCTTATGGTCGAGCAGGATCGGAAAGGGCAGGGCAAGGCGCTCCGTGAAGCTTCGAACCTTGGCCTCTTTCTCGAGGCCTGAATTCACCGCAAGCACGAGCAGGCTGTCGTCGACGTGAGCCCTGAAGCGGCTGGCGAGTTCCGGCATCTCCTGCTTGCAGGAACGGCACCAGGTCGCCCAGAAGTTGATGATGATCGGGTGGCCGCGCAGCGCCGCGAGATGGACGGTCGTGGAATCGAGCGTCGTGAGCGAGAAATCCGGCGCGACCCCACCCGGTCCCAGCTTCTGCGCGCCGGCGCGCCCGGCGGCTGCCAGGGTGAGCACAAGGAGGAGGGGGATCACCTGCCGTCGGTCTCTCATGCTTCAACGCTACGGGCCGAACCTGAACCGCACAAGCGTCAATTCACGCCTAAGGGCTGAAGGCTGAAGGCTGGGGCGTCCGGCGCGCAGCGCACTGGCGGCCTTGCGGGCTGAGCGTCAGATTGGAGAGATCCCCGCCTGACCGAGGCCTCGACTGGATACCCCTGCCGGAGTGCCCGATGAGCTGGCCCGCGCGGTTGCTGGCCGCTATGTAATCGAGCGAGAGCTCGGCCGGGGCGGCATGGCCACCGTCTACCTCGCTCACGATCTTCGGCATGACCGCCAAGTGGCGCTCAAGGTGCTCCGGCCGGAACTCTCCCTGGCCATCGGCGCCGAGCGTTTCCTCGCTGAGATTCGCACCACGGCTCGCCTGCAGCATCAGCATATTCTGCCGTTGTTCGATTCAGGGGTTGCGGAGGTCGACGGTCAACGGTCAACGGTCGGCCGTCGGCCGTCGACCGTTGACCTCCTCTACTACGTCATGCCCTATGTCACCGGCGAGACGCTCAGGGAGCGCCTGGCGCGCGAGGGACCACTCGCTCCCGGCGAAGTTGCGCGGCTGATCGGTGAGCTGAGTTCCGCACTGGATTACTCCCATCGTCAAGGCATCATTCACCGCGATATCAAGCCGGCCAACGTCCTGATCCATGAGGGGTCCACGCTGCTGGCCGACTTCGGCATCGCCCGGGTGGCGTCGAGCCCGGGCGACGAGCGGCTGACGGATACCGGGCTGTCCATCGGGACTCCGCAATACATGTCGCCGGAGCAGGCCTCGGGCGGACGCGAGATCGGCCCGGCGAGCGACCAGTATTCATTGGCCGTCGTCGCCTACGAGTTGCTGACGGGCCGTCTGCCATTCTCCGGCGCGACGCTGCAGGCCATGGTGGTCCAGCTCTTCACGACGTCGCCAGCGCCACCGACCGACGTTCGTCCCGATCTCCCTGCGGCCGTGAATGCGGTCGTGCTCCGCGCCCTCGGCAAGGACCCAGCCTCTCGCTTTGCCAATTGCGGGGCGTTTGCTGCGGCACTGCGTCATGCCACCAGCACCGGAATTACGCCAGCGCCAACCCGGGTCTCGGTCTCGAGCTTCCGCCGCCACCGCGGCGTGGCCGTGCTGGTCGCTGTCGCGCTGCTGGCCGGGTTCGGTGCCTGGTTCACCCTGCGGCGGCCCGCCGGCAAGGCCGCAGCGCCGCATCTGGTGGCCGTCCTGCCTCTCGTGAATCTGTCGGGCGACACCGCTCGCGAGTACTTCGGCCGAGGGCTCGCGCTCGAGATTACCGACGAGCTGCATCGCCTCGGTATCAACGTGGTGGGGTCGGCCGCCGCCACCGCCGCGGCGCACCGGTTCACCACCGGTTCTGATGTGGATGTCCAAGCAGCGGGGCGTTCACTCCGCGCCGACGCGGTGCTGGGCGGAGCGCTGCTGCCTTCGGCGACGGGTGGCCGTGTGAGGCTGGACCTCACGGACGTGCGAAGCCAGGAACTGCTATGGACGGACGAGTACAGGCTGGAAGCCGATCTCTTTGCGATGCAGGATTCCGTGGCGCGCGCAGTCGCCCGGTCGCTCAGGGTGACGCTTCATCCATCCGATCTCGCCGCCGTGCAGCGAGGCCGCAGCGTGGATCCGGTGGCGCACGACCAGGTGGTCCGGGCCAAGGGCTATGCTGACCGCCGGGATGAGGGATGGCTCGATCAAGCCATTCCACTCTTCAGTGCGGCGATCGGGAGGGATTCCACCTACGCCGAGGCGTGGGCCGGGCTGGCGGAGGCGTATTTCCTGAATGCCATTTTCTTCGACAGGGCCCAGCATGATGATTACTTCCGCCGCTCCGCTGTGGCTGCGGCGCGGGCACAGGAACTCGACGGCACCTCGGCGGCCGTGCATCGGGTGCTTGGCGAGCTCGCCGTTTTTCACTCCTATGATTGGGAAACCGCACGGCGGGAGTTTGAGGCGTCCCTTGCGCTGGACTCCACCCAGGCGGCCACCTGGCTCTTCCGCACCTGGTACTACTATGGAATGAACCACCTGGACTCCGCTGTCTGGTCCGCCCGCCGCGCCTGGCAGCTGGACTCACTCACGCCGATCTATCCGACCCGGTTGGCCGATGTGCTGCGTGACGCGGGCGACACCGCCGAAGCGCAACGCATCCTCGAACACACCTTGCGGCTGAATCGCACCGACCCGATCCCGCTCGTTTCTTACGCAGGACTGCTGGCTGAAAGGGGGCAGTGCGACAGCGCCCTCAAGCTTCCGCTTCCGCCCCTCCCCGACGCCGGGCTGTTCAAGCTCGAAGTGCTGGCACGTTGCGGACGCGCTGCCAGTGTGCGGGTCACGCTCGACTCGGCGGAAGACGTGGCGCGTCGCGGCGGCTGGGCACCAGGCGTGGGCATGGCAATGGGAGCTGGCTGGCTTCATGATACGGCACGAACCGAGCGATGGCTCGACTATGTGGCCACCTCGCGGGACTGGATGGCGTTCTACCTTCGCGCACCCGTATTCGCGGAGTACCGGGACAATCCGCACTACCGGGCAGCGCTCCAGAGCTTTGGCTTGAAGTAGTGCTCGCTGTTCAGCGCTCAGCGCCTCTGGCGAGACCCGAGGCGGCGCATGAGATTGGTGGCGTCCTCTTTGGTCGAGTGAACCCCTGGCTGATCCCGACGCGCATCCGGAAGCATGGGCTGCCGAATTGGCCGGCCGCTACCGCGTCATCCGCGAAATCGGCCGGGGCGGGATGGCCACGGTGTATCTGGCACACGACATTCGCCATGACCGCGACGTGGCCATCAAGGTGGTACGGGCGGAAATCGGCACTGTCATCGGCGCCGATCGCTTCCTCGCCGAGATTCGCACCACGGCCCGCCTGCAGCATCCCCACATCCTGCCGCTCTTCGACTCCGGTACTGCCGCTGGCCGCCTCTTCTACGTCATGCCGCTCGTCCCAGGGGAGACTTTAAGGAACCATCTGGACCGTTGCGGCCCGCTGCCTGTGGCGGAAGTCGGCCGGATCGTTGCAGAGGTGGGGAGCGCCCTGGACTATGCCCACCGCCAGGGCGTGATCCACCGCGACCTCAAGCCGGCCAACATCATGCTGCACGAGGGCAGCGCCATGCTGGCGGATTTCGGCATTTCGCTGGCGCTGAGCGGCGACAGCGCCGAGCGGCTGACGGAGACGGGGCTCTCAATCGGAACTCCCCAGTACATGTCCCCGGAGCAGGCGCTGGGCGAACGCGACGTCACTCCTCAGAGTGACATGTACTCGCTCGGCGTCGTCGCGTACGAATTGCTGACGGGCGTCACGCCGTTCCGCGGCACGTCGATGCAAGCGGTGGTGGCGCAGGTGATCACTTCCTCGCCGAAGCCGGTCTCGGCAATTCGGCCCGATGTGCCGCCCAGCGTCAGCGCAGCCGTTCTCATCGCCCTCGCCAAGCAGCCGAAGGACCGCCACGACACCTGTGCATCCCTCGCGGCCGCGTGGAGCGGGAGCGGCGCGCTGATCCAGGCCGCCGCAGCGCCGGCGGTCTCCGCGCCGCCTGCGCGTCGCTTTCCCATGCCGGCCTGGCGTATCGCGGCCGGTGCGGGCCTGCTACTCGTCGTCGCACTCGCGTGGTGGCTCAGGTCAGGGCGCACGGGCACCCCGCCCGAGCTGTCGCGCGTGGTGGCCGTGCTGCCCTTCACCGACATCACCGGCGATAGCGCCAACCACTACTTCAGCCGCGGTCTTTCGGTCGAGATTACCGATGAATTGCACGAGCTTGGGCTCAACGTCGTCGGGTCATCCTCGGCGACCGCGGCAGCCGGCCGGTTCCGGAAGGGTGAGGATGTGGACGTGCAGGCGGCGGGCAAGTCGCTAGGCGCGGACGCGGTACTCGATGGAAAAATCCTGCGGGTGGCAGAGGGCGGTCGCGTCAGCATCGAGCTGACGGATGTGAACACCCAGCGGGTGCTCTGGTCCGACCGCTATGAACTCGGCAAGGACCTTTTTGCCTTCCAGGATTCGGTGGCCCAGAAGGTGGCCGAGGCACTCCGGGTGACGCTGTCGCCCGCGCGCGTCGCGGCGGTCCGGAGTGGACGGAGCGTCAGCAGCATCGCGCACGATCAAGTGGTCCGGGCCAAGGGATACGCTGAGCGACGGGATCCGGCAGGCCTGGATCAGGCAATTCCGCTCTTCACCCAGGCAATCAGGACGGATTCGACGTACGCCGAGGCCTGGGCCGGGCTGGCGGAGGCGTATTTTCTGCGTGCCGTGTTCAGCGACCAGTCTTTCGGCAACTCGGTCAATCACAGTGCGTACTTCGACCGGGCCGCCGCCGCGGCCTCCCGCGCGCTCACGCTCGACAGCACGTCGGCGGCCGTGCACCGTGTGCTCGGCATGCTCGCGGTCTTTCATGCCCATAACTGGGCGGCGGCGCAACGCGAGTTTCAGGCATCAGTTGCGCTGGATTCTACCCAGGCAGCCACGTGGCTGTTCCGCACCTGGTACTACTACGGGATGGACCAGCGTGACTCGGCGCTCTGGTCGGTCCGCAGGGCATGGGAACTCGACTCACTCACGCCCATCTATCCGACTCGGCTGGCCGACGTACTCCGCGACTGGGGCGACACTGCCGAGGCACGGCGCATCCTCGAACGCACGGTGCGACGGAATCCCGCTGACCTGATCCCGCGGCTCTCGTATGCGGCGCTCCTGGCACAGCAGGGGCACTGTGACACCGCGCTTGCGCTGCCGGCCGTGCCCCTTCATTCGACGCCTGGCGCGCAACTCCAGTTCGAAGTATGGGCGCGTTGCGGTCACCCCGAACTTGTGCGTGCGGAACTGGACTCCGCGAGCCAGGCCGCGCGGCGCGGCCAGTGGGCCCATGGCGTCTTCCTGGCGATCGGCGCCGCGATGATTCGTGACACGAGCCAGCTCGAGCGCTGGCTCGATTATGTGACCACCTCGCCGGACTACACCGCCTTCTTTCTCCGCGGACCGACGTTCGCGGAGTACCAGGACAATCCCCACTACCGCGCGGCGCTGGCTGCCCTTGGCTTGAAATAGGCGGCGCGCTGGAGCTGCCCGGACCTGCCTGGCGCTCTTACTGTCACATCCGCCGGCTGAAGTCGACGTAGACCATGAAGTCATTCACGCCGCCGTCCCCGGGCCGCACGG
>DASSHL010000051.1:0-9490 GCA_035692845.1 Gemmatimonadales bacterium | reverse complement strand
TACGGCGATGATGGCAGTTGCAGTGGCCTTGGCCGTTGCGGCATGCGACAACGGGCCCAAGAATCCGATCGTGACCGGACTGTGCGGTGAGGCAGGCTCAACGGCCGACTGTCCCGCGATCCCCGACACGGTGGACCAGGCATACTTCACCATTACGCTCGCTTCCACCAGCTGCACCGCAAAGGGCACCACCATCCGGGTGACCGCTCCGGTCAGCCAGAAGCTCACGGACGACGGCTGTTACGAGACCGATGGCAAGACGTGGAACGTGGGTAGTGCTTCCTCGGGCTTTGCCGCAGGCACGGACCTCAACTTCTCGATCACGTCGGACGAGACTGGTGCGCCTCCATCCTTCCAGCTGGACGGGGCCTACCCCGACTGGAGCATCAACTTCGAGGACGGCGGCGACAACGACTTCAATGACGTGGTCCTGACAGTGCACGCGGTGGCCATTCCCTAGCCTCCGTCACCATGCCAGCCGACGCGGGACGCGGGACGCGAGACATGGTGTCTCGCGTCCCGCGTCCATATTGGCCCTGGTGGATTCGAACCACCATTCTCGGATCCAAAGTCCGATGTCCTGCCATTGGACGAAGGGCCAGCGCCAGCTGGCGTCAAACCTAATCGTCGAAGCGGGCTCAGCCCACTTCCACGGCAAAGCGCTGCCCCAGTTTCGGTGAAAGCATCATCATCCCGTCATCCCGGTCGCGCGCCGTGCGATAGACAGCAAAGACCGCGGAGCCCGAGCCCGACATCCGGCAGAGCATCGGCCCGGTACCCACCAGCGTCTCGAAGGCCGTCCGCACGGCCGGGCGCTGCGCAAAGACCGGCGCCTCGAAATCATTCCCGGCCATTCGAGCGACGTCTCCCCAACTGCTGACGGAATCCAGGTCGAGCAGGACCGCACCACGCCGCACCGGCTCAGTCCGTGCGCCATCGAGCCACCGATAGGCGTCACCCGTGCCCACCCCGGACGGCGGGACCAGGATCAGGCCGGGTGCCGGCGGCAAGGGCGGCAACTGCAGGAGTCGCTCACCACGATGCCACCCCACCGCCAGCCTTGCGCCACTCAGCTGGAATGGCACGTCGCTCCCGAGTCGCGCCGCCAGTTGCAGCAGCTCATGGCGGGGAATCGCGTTACCGGCCAGCTGGTTGACCAGCAGCAATGCCTGCGCGCCGTCGCTCGAGCCGCCACCCAGCCCGGCCTGCACCGGGATCCGCTTCGTGAGCGTGAGGTGCACGCCGAAGCGATGTCCCGTCGCGTCCAGCACCAGCTGGGCGCCCCGAACGGCCAGGTTCTCTTCCGCTGGCCCGGCATCGATCCCTTCAGCGTCGAGCGTGACTCCGCCCGACTCCCGCCGTTCGGCGCTGAGGTCGTCGGCCAGCGATGTGCGGGCCAGCAAGGTCTCCACGGCGTGGAAACCGTCAGCCATGACGCCGAAAACACGCAGGAAGAGGTTGACCTTGGCCGGCGCCTGCGCCGAGACCGCCGACGTCATGGCTGCGGGGCCTTCCGTAACGTCGCGAAATTGAGTGACGTTCGCATGAGGGACCACGCGCCGAGCAGGACGATGGGCAGGAAGGTGGTGATGTGATACGTCACCGCGTACGCCACCGCCCTGTCCGGCGAAATTGCGAAGAGCAGCAGCACTGCCTTGATGACCGCCTCGAACACGCCGACATAACCTGGTGTGGTCGGGGCTGCCACGCCGAGCACCAGCACGCCCTGCATGAGCAGGACACCCGCAAACCCGACCGGGAGCCGGAAGGCCCACATCATGATCCAGAACGAGAGTGCATTGACCAGCCAGATCACCACTGACCAGGCAATGACCGCGCTCACTCTGGACGGAGAACGCAGCACGCCGAGCCCGTGGCGCACTCCTTCGACGAGGCTCACCAGCCGGTCGGCGAGAGGCTCGGATGGCAGGCGCCGGATGAGCCGTTCGGCCGCGGCGGGGAAGCTCACCACCGCGATAGCGCCGAGAAGGGCAAGTACGACCAGGATACCGGAGGCCGTCGCAAGCCGGGTCACCGGCGTACCGAACAGCTCGATGCCCGGCGGCAGGCCGGCGAGCAGCAGGCCCAGCGCAAGCATGCTGATCACGGTGAGCGCGTCGAAGACCCGCTCCACGGCCACACTGGACAGAGACGCGGAGAACCGTGCGCGCGTGAGCCGGCTGGCTGCCCACGTCCTCATCAGCTCCCCGATGCGGAATGGCAGGATGTTGTTGGCCATGAAGCCGATGGCAACAGCATGCCAGAGCGGGGCAAACGGCAGCGCCGAATCATCTTCCGCCCGGAGCAGCAGCCTCCACCGAATCACGCGGAGTGGAAAGGTCGCGGTGGCGACCGCGACAGCAAGCAGGATCAGGGCAGGGTTGGCCGCGCGGACTTCCGCTTCAAGATCAGGCCAGTTGACATCGTGCAGGACCCACCAGAGCAGAGCGCCGGCGAGAAGCACGCCGGCGCCGAGAGCCCACCATGAGCGGCGATCAGGCACGGTCAGTTCGGCTTCAGCGCGAGCGGCACGAGGTCGAGCAGCTCGAGCAGCAGTGGCTCGACTGTAGCCAGCCCCGGCTGGCGCTGGAGACTGGCCGCGATCTCGGCGCGGACGGTAGCCGCGCGTTCGAGCGCGGCGTGCCCCCTGTAGCAAAGCGTCTCGATGTCGACGACCGCGGGCGCCTCCTGCTCCCGCACCGCCTGGTGATCCGCTACGGGCGCCATCGGGGCCGGCGGGGCGCCGACGAGCAGGCGGCGATAGTTAGTGAAGCCGCGCTCGAGTGGCAGCGGCTCGTCGGGGGCCAGCGAGAGCACCGGCACTACCTCTCCGTCCTCGGGAGTCGCTGGCTGGCTGGCGACGGTGACGAGCACCGACTCACCGTCGTATGCCAGCGATTCGATGGCCACCACGGGCAGCGGCTTCGGCTGCTCCGTTGACAGTTCTTCCGTAGCTGGAGCGACCGGCGGTGCAGCTAGGTCGGCGGCCGGAGCCGCGGGCGCTTCGGCGTGCTCCATTGCGGCAGGCTCCGCAGGCTGGACCTCGGGTCCTGCCAGGTCGAGACGCGCCGTGAGTGCGTCTAGGCGCGCTGCCTGCGCTGTCCCTGGTCCATCAGCCGCTACTTCGCGGAGGATCCCACCGGCCGAGCGCAGGATGTCGGCAAACGATGACAGCTTTCCGGCCGCCGAGCCGCTCGCGATGCTTCGGCAGGCCGCCATCCCGAAGCGAGCCAGCGCCGGCGTCACCGGGTCACGTCCCGGCGCTGCGGCCGCCCGGAAAGCAGGGACGAGGGCATAGAGGCGCAGATCGCGTGCAGTGACGGAGGCCGCCGTCATCAGTTGCTCTGCTGCCTGGACCAGGTGCTCCCCGTGGCTCACCAGTTCAACGGGTCCGAGCGGGGACGGCGGTGCGAACTGGGGCTGGGCCGATGAACGCACGATCGCATCGCCATTGGTGCGGTCAAGCAGCTGCTCGATGGCAACGACATCGTCCTCGCTCGCGAATGCCCGCAGCAGCCGGTCGGTGAACTGCTGGGGTTCGGGAGCCCCCGGCTCCGGGCTACCGCGGTCTGCCACGTCGCGGGCAATCCGCGTGAGCGCCGAGGCCGCGGCGTCCAGCAGGGCGGGGACCCCAGGGGGCGGTGCGAACAGCCGAGTGAGATCGCCGACGGCCAGCTCGATGCCATCGAGCACTTCCGGCAGCGGGCTGAGTTCGCCCAGTTCGGCGAGTCCCCGGAGCGACTGCATCCGGCGGAGCACGGCATAGAGGGGCTCGCGCGCCTCTGGCGTCGCCTCGAGTGAGCGCGCGGCGCGATCCAGCGCACTCGCCACCAGCGCGCCTTCGCGCGCCACGAAGGCGCGAACACCAGTCTGTGCCTGCGTCCCTGAGGGACTTGGGTGCTGGCGCGGATCGCGCACCTCACCGCCTGCCAGCGCGGCGAGCTCGCTCGCAATGCGCGTGGCGCGGGCCTCGTCGCCAGGGCCCCACTCCTTTACGCGCCGCACCAGGTGCCGGACGTCGTCGACCGACTGCGCCGCCTGCTCACGGGCGACGGCATCGAAGGCGCGCTTGCCATCGCGGACCGCACGCGCGAGCGCCTCGAAGCCGGCGGCCGCACGCGCAATGGCCGTCTGATTCGCCATCAGCGCCGAGCCGCGCAGCGCGCGCGAGTAGCGCAGCATCTGCGAGGGGTCGCCGCCATCAGGCTGGGAAATCAGGACGTCCAAATGGTCCAGGCATTCGCCGGCTTCAAGGGCGAAGAAGTCGGCGGATCCGAGTGGTGCGCTCATGAGACCTCAGGAATTGGGGTCGCGATCGCCAGTAGGTTAGGCGCCCGGCTCGGGAGGGTCAACGCACCAGCCGGGCCATCTCGGCGACGGCCTGTCTCATGCCAACCATCACAGCCCGGCTCACAACGCTGTGCCCGATGTTGAGTTCCTCGATCTCGGCGATCTCCGCCACCGGCTGCACGTTGGCGTAGGTGAGTCCATGGCCGGCATGAACGGCGAGCCCCAGCTCGCGGGCGAGGCGCGCCGCGTGGCGCAGTTCCTCGATAGCATCGGTGGAGGACCGCCAGCTGTTGGCGTACCGGCCGGTATGCAGCTCCACCGCGGGAACCCCCAACGCGTGCGCCGACCGGATATCGGCTTCCACAGGAGCAATGAAGAGGGAAACCCGGATGCCGGCGCCCGTGAGCCTCGCAATGCTGGCCTCCAGCGCTGGCGTTGGCCGGCTGACGTCGAGGCCGCCCTCGGTTGTCACTTCTTCGCGACGCTCCGGCACCAGCGTCGCCTGGAAAGGACGGAGCCGGCAGGCCAGCTCGGTAATGTCAGGGGCGGTGGCCAGCTCGAGGTTCAGCACGGTGCGCACGGCCCTTGCAAGACGCTCGATGTCCTCATCCTGGATGTGGCGCCGGTCCTCCCGGAGGTGGGCAGTGACTCCATCCGCACCAGCCTCCTCGGCGAGTTGTGCTGCCTCGACCGGATCGGGTTCATCGGTCCGCCGTGCCTGACGCACGGTCGCCACGTGATCAACGTTGATGTAAAGACGCATGAGCAGGTTGTTTGCAGCTTTCGTGACCGGTTATCTTCGCCACTGGCACTTTTGCCCGGAGACCAGCGTGTCCCAGCGTTTTCTTTCCCTCGCCGTTGCCGTCCTCGTCGTCGCGTGCAGCGGTGCGACGACCTCCACCGCCCAGTCGGCCGTCCCGCAGGCGGGCGCGGAGGCTGCGGTGCAGAACTTCCTGCGCGCCGTTGCCGACAGCAACATCGACAAGATGGCGCAACTGTGGGGCACCTCCAAGGGGCCGGCGGCGAAGACGCACCAGCCTTCGGACTATGAGCGCCGGCTGGTTGTTGTCCAGGCTTACCTTCGCGGCGCCGACTTCCGCATCATCTCCAACACGGAAGATGACTCGTCCAAGGATCGCCGGCTGTTGCAGGTGGAAATGACGCGGGCAGGTTGTGATGAGGTCGTGCCATTCACTGCCACCCGCGCCGGCAAGTCCTGGCTCGTGACGGCAATCGCCCTCGACGCACTGGGCAGTCCGGGCCGGCGCTGCGACCAGGTGGACACCACCCGCAGCCAGTAGGCAGGGAACCGGCCGGCGTTAATCACTCAGTAAGTTCGATCAGGGTGCCGGCGGTCGAGCGGGGATGCAGGAAGGCAATGCGGCATCCCCCAGCGCCGAGCCGCGGCGACTCGTCGATCAGCTGGTAACCGGCCTCGCGACAGCGTGCGAGTGCGGCGTCGAGGTCGGCGACACGATAGCAGACGTGATGGATGCCGGGTCCGCGGCGCTCCAGGAAGCGGGCAATCGGGCCATCGGCAGCCCGGGGCGCCAGGAGTTCAACGCTCGAGTCGCCCAACGAGAAGCTCAGGATATCGGCTCCGTCGGCCTGCTCCACCGGATGCGGCTCCAGGCCAAGCACGTCGCGATAGAATGCGGCGGCCGCATCGAGGTCGGGCACGGCAATCCCGACGTGGGCAATACGAGGCGCAGGACTCACGGCGTCTCCTTACGGATGGTTGTGGAGCCCGGGACATCCCGCGGCTCCATTCATTTTCGGAACCGGCCGGGGACGGCCAGCATCAGATTGGAGAATAACAGGATGAGCGCCACCAATACCCAGATTCAGCACGTTACCGATGACACCTTTCCCGCCGATGTCGAACAGGCGAGCGGCCTCGTGCTGGTGGATTTCTGGGCGACATGGTGTGGGCCGTGCCAGGCCATCGCGCCAATCCTGGAGCAGCTGGCCGGCGAGCACGCGGGCAAGCTCCGGGTGGCCAAGGTGGACGTGGACGCCAACCAGAGCGTGACACAGCGGTTCAACGTCCGCTCCATTCCGAGCATCCTCTTCTTCCGCGACGGCCGTCACGTGGACACCGTGGTGGGCGCGGTGCCGAAGGCCACGCTGCAGGAGCGGATCACCAAGCATCTGGGGTGAGCGCGACGCTGTACGTCGTTGCGACCCCGCTGGGCAATCTCGAGGACTTGTCCGCGCGTGCCGCGGCGGTCCTCAGCCGGGTGTCCGTGGTTGCCGCCGAAGACACCCGGCGCACCAGCCGGCTGCTGGCGCACCTCGGCGCCACTCCAAGGCTCCTCTCGTTCCACGCACATTCGCCTGAACGCCGCACCGAAACGCTGCTCGAAATCCTCGACGGAGGACGAGATGTGGCGCTGGTATCGGATGCCGGCACACCGCTGATCAGCGATCCCGGTGCCGACCTGGTCCGGAGCGTGCGCGCGGCCGGCTTTGCTGTCGTCCCCATTCCTGGTCCATCGGCCGTGACGACGGCGCTCGCCGGCGCCGGGCTCGGTGGTGACCGCTACCTCTTTCTTGGCTTCCTGCCGCGAAAGGGCAGCGAACGCCGGCGGCTACTGGAGCGCGCGACGCACGAGCCCTGGCCCGTGGTGATATTCGAGGCACCCGGGCGTCTCGTAGCGCTGCTGGAGGACCTGATCACGCAGGCGGGCCCTGACCGGCCAGCAGCGGTGGCGCGTGAGTTGACGAAAATCCATGAGGAAATCCGTACGGACACACTGGAGGGGCTCCGCTCCTCCTTCGCCTCTGCTGAGCCGCGCGGTGAAATCACGGTGGTACTGGGTGCCGCGCCCGCCGAGCCCGAGGGACTGGCCGATCCAGCTGAGGCGGCGGAACTGGCCCGGCGGCTGCTCGCGGCCGGAAAGAGCCGCAAGGACGCCGCGGCCAGCGTGGCCGCCCTCATGGGGTGGCCACGCAATGACGCGTACCGGCTGGTCAACGACCTGGATGTCTCGCTGGAGTAGCTGCTGATGTGGCGTCTCGTCTTCATGCTGTTCGCGCTGCCTGCTGCCGTGGCGGCGCAAGATGCTCCCGGATTGCTCACCGTAGGCCGCCTGCATTACGACGGCGGCGGCGACTGGTACGCCAACCCTTCAAGCCTGCCCAACCTGCTCACGGCGGTGCGTACGCGGACAGCGCTCCGGACTGCGGCCACCGAGACGGTTGTCACGCTGAGCGCCGACGACCTCTGGAATGTTCCGTACATCTACATGACGGGGCACGGGAACGTGCACTTCAGCGACGCGGATCTGGAAACCCTGCGTCGCTATCTCCGGCAGGGCGGCTTTCTCCACGCCGACGACAACTACGGTATGGACGCGTCCATCCGGCGCGAGCTCAATCGCCTCTTCCCTGATCACCAGCTGGAAGAGGTCCCGCTCAGCCATCCAGTCTATCACCTGATATACGACATGCCGAAGGGCATTCCCAAGATTCACGAACACGACGGGAAGCCCGCGCAGGGATTCGGCATCTTTCTCGATGGGCGGCTTGCGGTCTACTACTCCTACCAGAGTGACCTGGGCGATGGATGGGAAGACCCGGACGTGCACCATGATCCACCCGAAAAGCGTGAAGCTGCGCTGCGCATGGGAGTAAACCTTTTCGCGTATGCAGTGGGCTTCGGAGGATGAGCAGGACTCACGGTGCGCTGGGCCGGCTGGCCTCCCCACTTCGCCGGCGAAGCCAACTGGGCTCGCTCGCGCTGGCCAGCGGCTGCGCACTGCTGGCGCTGGGATCCGCAGCCTGGCTCGCGCGGGCGGGCTTGTTGCGCGCGCCGCTCTGGATTCCGCTCGCCTGGCTGATAGTCGCCGCGCTGGCGGCGGTCGGCGTGATCTGGGTCCGCCAGGGTGCGCGACGGCTTTCCGAGCGGGCCACCGCGGAATGGCTCGAGCACCACGCGGGCTGGCGTCGGGGCGCGCTTTCAGCGCAGCTCGAGGCGGGCACTGCCGGGACGAGCGCAGCCCTGCGCGAGCTTGCTGACACACAGGCCGCGGAGCAGGTAACGCGCGAAGGCGATGCGGCCCTGCAGCCGATTGCCCAGCCGATCCGCCGGAGGGCGCTGGCCGGGCTGGCCGTGGCAGTGGCCGGCAGCCTTCTCCTGATAAGCGCGCGTCCCTGGAGGGCGCCAGCCACACGCGTCTGGCATCCAGCGAGTGCACTGATCGATGCAGCCAAGCCGGTCCGCCTGAGTGCCAGCACACTATCGGTGCCGCGGGGTGACTCGGTGATGCTGCGCATCGAAGCCCCCGGCCGCGCTTCCGCGGTGTTGTACACGCGGAGCCCCGGCGATACATGGGCCACCCAGATCGTCTCGCTGGACCAGGACGGCCGCGCGAGCCGCCGTGTGGGCCCGCTCGCGGCTGACCTGTTTGCGCGCGCCAGCAGTGGCGGCCGCGGGTCGGACACGGTGCATGTGACGGTCCAGCTTCCCGCCTTCCTCGGCTCACTTTCCGTGACGGCTCGCTATCCGCGCTACCTCGGGCTTGCCGACGAACCGCTGCCGGTCTCCGGCGACACCGTGCTGCTTCCGGCAGGCACCCGGCTGAGCACGCGGGGCCAGGCCACCGCAGTGCTGAGCCGTGCAGCGTGGCAGGGCGAACGCCAACTGGCGGCACTCGACGTGAACGGCCGGGAGTTCAGCGGCGAGTTCACCCCGCGAGCGACCGGCGCATATACACTTGCCCTCGCGGTGAAAGGCGGGGCGCCGCTCGGTGGCGATACGATCCGGCTTCCGCTCCGGATCGTCGCTGACAGTGCGCCGGTGGTGGCCGTGCCGGTCCCGGGGGCCGATACCGTGGCACCCCTTTCGATGAGGCTGCCCCTCGTGGTCGAAGCACGTGACGACCATGGCCTCACCGCCGTGCGAGTCCGCATTCGCCGCGGCGGCACCGAGCGCCTCGACACCGTGCCCATGGGTGGCGCGCCTGATCACGCCATCCTGGCGCATGAGCTGGACCTGCAGCGGGCCGGAGCCGAACCGGGTGACACCGTGGTGTACCAGCTGATTGCCACCGACAATGCTCCGGTGCGACAGGTTGGACGGTCGCGTGAATACCGGGTTCGCATTCCCACGCGAGCGGAGTTGCGCGAGGCCCAGCGCGAGGCCGCCGCGGCGATGGGCAGCTCGCTCGACTCGCTGGCCCGGAAGAGCGCTGACGTT
>DASSHL010000050.1:0-3767 GCA_035692845.1 Gemmatimonadales bacterium | reverse complement strand
GCCAGCTGGTGGGCGGCAAGCGCATCGAGAACGTCCGCATCAAGGTGCGCAGCAGCGTGAGCGACGTGCTCCTCACCATCTTCACCGCAGGCATCATCGTGCCCAGGTCGGTGACGGTCGAGGGGACTGTTGTCGGTCCCTAAGTCCGGCAGATGACATCCTACTGGCGGCTGTCCCGCGCCCCGCGCTACAGCCTTCTCTTTGCGCTGCCGCTGCTCGTCCTGTACGAGGCGGCAGCGTTTCTCTTGTCGGGTGATACCATCGCCGGCGTCAGGAACGGCGCCGACGTCCTGCTCAAGAGCCTCTTCGTCAGCTTCGGCGGCCAGCGCGGGCTGCTGCTGTTCGACATCCTGCTGCTCGGCGTCGGCGCCGTTTTCATCGTTCGCGACCGCCGCCGCCATCCCGAACCGATGCAGGGCAGGGTCTTTCTCGGCATGCTCGGCGAGTCGGCGCTGGGCGGCCTGGTCTTCGGCGGCATCGCCGGAGTGCTCACGGCGCTCCTGCTCAGGGGTGTGCCGCGGCTGATGCTGGTACAGATGGAAAGTCTCAGCGTGCCGACCCAGCTGACGGTTGCGCTCGGGGCAGGGATCTACGAGGAGCTGCTCTTCCGGGTGCTGCTGGTGGGCGGGCTCGCGCTCTTCGCGCGCCGGGTGCTCGGCTGGCGACCGGGGGCCGCCGGCGTGCTGGCTGCATCGCTCGGTGCCGTACTCTTCTCCGCGTTTCACTATATCGGCGCCTACGGCGACCAGTTCACCTTTCCCAGCTTCCTCTTCCGCCTCATTGCCGGGCTGCTCTTCAGCGCCATGTACCTGCTGCGCGGCTTCGGGATCACCGCGTGGACGCATGCGCTGTATGACGTGTTCCTGATTGTGGCGATGGGGAAGTGAGCTGAAAGCTGAAGGCTGAAGGCTAGAGGCCGAAGGCTGAGGCGATTAGGTTTGTTGGGAAGGCGCTAAGTGCCGGGCGCTCAGCGCCAAAAGGAGATCTCATATGCCATCCCCACGCCCCGCAACCCATCCCGTCCGCACCTTCGGCCTCTGGGCGCTGGGCGGCGCGATCGCTTATCTGATTGTCCGGGAAATGATGACGGAAACCGGCGAGCAGGCAGTGCAGTCCGTCGGCCCTACCACCCCATCGACCCTCGCGCCGTCCAGCCGTCGGGATGTTGAGCGGGAGAACGGGGACATGGAAGAGCAGCTCGATAAGGCAGTGGACGCGACCTTCCCGGCGAGCGATCCGATTTCGATGCAGTTTGAGTGAAGGTCATCGGTCATCGGTCGCCGCACTTGCCGATGACCGACGACAGACGACTGATGACCTATTTGGCCCGCTGCGCAATAATCGAATCCAGTATTGGCCTGAACACTTCGATCGGCTGCGCACCCACCAGCAATCCACCCTCGATGTAAAAAGATGGGGTCGCGTTGGCGCCGGTGCGCGCCGAGGCGACCGCCTCGGCCTCGACGGCGGCTGCGATGGTCGTGTCCGCCAGGCAGGCGAGTGTCGCCTGGTGATTCATCCCTACTGAGTCAGCCAATCCCAGTAACGCACTTTCCGGGCTCTTGAGCGGCCCCCACGATTTCTGGGTGCGGAACAGCAGGTCGTGCAGCGGCCAGAACTTGTGCTGCCGCGCGGCGCAGAGTCCCAGCTCGGCTGCCGGAAGCGCGTTGGGGTGGATCTCGGTGATCGGAAAGTTGATGAAGACGTAGCGGACTTTTCCCGTCTCGATGTATTCCCGCTCCAGGATGGGCAGCGTCTCGAGCGCATGCCGCTGGCAGAAGGGGCACTGGAAATCCGACATCTCATAAATCGTGACTGGTGCATCCCGGCGCCCCATGACCCGCGCGTCGCGCGAGTCTCCTGTGTCGGAGGGCAGCGGCGTTGGCGCCGCCATCTCCGACCCCGTGTCGGGCGGTGCCTGGCGGGCCGGCGGGACCGAGCAGGCCGGAGCAAGCAGCAGGGCGAGGAGCAGAGGTCGGAGGAGCATGGGGACAGGGGCTGGGGGTTGGGGGTTAGGGGTTAGGGGTTAGGGACTTGGGGCTCAGAAGCCATCTTGGACAGGCCTTCAGCCTTCAGCCTTCAGCCTTCAGCCCTCTAGCGCGACCGATGCTGCCCCGTCTTGTCATCCAGCCGAACCGTGTCGCTTTTCACCTGCACATTCCAGTACCAGATCCGGTTCGGATCGAGCGGGTCCCAGGAACTGGCACTGACCCACCAGCCGCCCGGCAGGGGCCTGAGAGTGAGCGTGGTGGTGCCTCGGGAATCCGTGGTGTCGCTGACGGGCTTGCCGCCGGTTGTGTCCATGAGCGCCTTGGCCCGGCTGTCGAACCCTCGATAGGTGCTATCTTCCCAGTGGGAGACCACGGCGCGCAAGGAGTCGATTGGGCCTCCAACCGCAGCTCGTGCCTCGCTCAGTGCTGCCTTGGCCGTGGCGACCTGGGCCTCGGCACCATCCAGCGCGGACTGCGGCAGCTGTCCCTTGGATACCGAGTCGCTTACCGCCGCCCGCCGCTGGTCGGCGCGGAAATAGGCGAGGAAGGGTCCGCGGAAGGCGTCGTACAGCGAATCGAGCCGCGCCACGTGCGGCCGAGTGCCGCCGCGCTCCCGCTCCATCACCTGGACCAGGCTGTCCCGGTCGAACGGCAGGGCCGTGACCGTCACGCCCCTGAGCGGCGTCAGCGTGCCGTCCAGGTCGGGGATCTCTACCTGCACGGTGACATACCTCGGCCCTTCACAGCCGAGGAGGGCGAGCGCAAGAAGGAGGAGTGTTGGGCGGAGCACGACGGAAAGCTATCGCGGCGCTGGTGCTGCTACAACTTGTTGCCACCACATCCCATGCCCAGTCGGGTGTGGACCAGTACGTGCCCGCCCGGCCCACCGGCTTCGTGAGTGACTTTGCCGGTGTCATCGACGCCGCTTCCAGCGCGCACATGACCGACTTGATCGAGCGCCTGCGCGGGACCACCCACAGCGAAATTGCCGTTGTCACCTTGCCAACGATCGGCGACCGGGATGAAGCCGACGTGGCACTTGCGGTTGGCCGGAAGTGGCGCGTCGGATTTGAAGGCGCAGCCGGTGATTCAGCCCGGAATCGCGGAATTGTGGTGCTCCTTGTGCCTCGCCAGAATGGCCAGGCCGGGACGGGACATATCCGCATCGAAGTTGGCTATGGCCTTGAGGGCATTGTCACCGATGTGATGGCCCGGCGGATCCGGGACGACGTGATGGGCCCGTTCCTGGCGCAGGAGCAATACGGCCCGGGGCTCGCCGCCGGGGTGGAAGCACTGGCCTCGCTCATCGCCCGCGCGTCTGGCGTCAGCGATTCCACGCTCACAGCGTGGACTCCGGACCAGATCCGCGGCGGAGGCGATTCCGGCTCTATCGGGCGCTATCTGCCGCTCGCGCTTTTCATTCTGTTCGTCTTTGTGCTTCCCATGTTCTCGCGCAGGGGCAGGCGCCGGCGGGGGATATATTGGGGTGGCCCCTGGATCGGTGGAGGCTGGGGCGGTGGCGGCGGCTGGGGCGGAGGGGGAGGCGGGTTTGGTGGTGGGGGCTTTGGCGGCTTCGGTGGTGGCGGTGGTTTTGGCGGTGGCGGCGCGGGAGGGCGCTTCTGATGCACCAGGCGGTCACACCCACGGTCAACGACTTTCTCGCCTCGGCGGATGCCACGCTGCCGGCCGGCTACACGGCCGTGCTGTACGGCTCGGCCGCACGGGGCGACTACGTCAAGGGGCGAAGCGACGTCAACCTGATGCTCATCGCCGAGA
>DASSHL010000049.1:0-2340 GCA_035692845.1 Gemmatimonadales bacterium | reverse complement strand
CGGGCGGGCTGGGGTCATTCGACGCCTGCGCAGTCAGTTGAACTGGCGCGAAATGCGGGTGTGCGGCGCGTGATCCTCTTCCACCACGAGCCGGAGAATGACGATGCCGCGATCGACGCGCTGCTCAAGGGCGCCCGCGAGGTGGCCCGCCGCGATGGCAGCCTCATTGTGGATGCGGCCGTCGAAGGAGATTCGTTCGCGCTCTAGCCTGGAGGCACTGATGGGTCGCCTTGCTCTTGTTGCGCTGCTGCTCGGTGGCGCAGTGTCGGCCCTCCCGGCGCAAGCCACTCCGGCGGCGGTCGCCGTGCTGCCGTTCCGCGACGGTGGATCGTATGGGCAGGATCGCGAGAGCTTTGACGCGCTCGAAGTCGCCATCCCCGCCCTGTTGCGTGATCTCCTGGGCTCCGCTGGCACCCGCGTGATCGAGAGGGACGCGATCGCTGCTGCGCTTCCGGATTCGGGCGGGCGACTCGATGCCGCCGAAGCGGCCGAGGCGGGGCGGCGCGTCAGCGCCCGCTACGTGGTGACCGGTTCGTTCATGGATCATTACGGCCGCTTCCGGATCGACGCGCGCGTCGTCGACGTGGATCGGGCGGCCATCATCGCCGTCGTCTCCAATGATCCCGCGCTGCAGGACCGGCGGCAGCTGTACGAGATGATCCGCACGGTTGCCCAGGGCGTGGCACGCGAGCTCGAGCTGACCGCCCCGGCTGCTTCCGGCCATGCGATCTCCACCGACGCGATCACCTGGTACGGCCGGGGCCTGCGCAGCCGCGACGAGGGTGACGCGCAAGCAGCTTCCGGATTTTTCCGGCGCGCGCTCGAGGCGGACACGAATTTTGCCCAGGCCCGTGCTGCGCTGCGGGCCGCGGGGTCGCCCTGAGCGATGGAGCCAGTCCGGCCGCGACTCTATCACCCTCCTGACTGGAGGCCCGGACCGGCGGTGCGTGCCGCACTCGCCGCGGAGCGCGTGGCGCTTGAGTGTGCGGAGCCGGGACAGGTGCCGGATCCCGGAAACGCCGCCGCGGCACTCCTGCTGGCCATGGAGGACGTGGACCGGTGGACCCCGGCAGCGCTCGCCCTGGCAGCAGACCGCGGCATTGCGATCGTGGTCCTGGGCGACGACGCCCTGGCCGACATACCCGCGAGTCTCCCGCTCCATCTCTGCACGGCCTTCGTCCCAGCTGCCGATCATGCGCGGCAACTGATCGTCGCGCTGCGTTCCGCCCTCCGGGAAGCGGGTGATCGCCGCAACATTAGCAGCGGGCTCGCGGAGCGGGCGTCACTCGCGCGGGAAGTCACCGACCTCACGGAAACGGGCATCCGGCTGCTCACCGAGCGCGAGCGCGAGGTGCTCCTCGAGTTGATCCTGTCGCAGGCCCGCCGCCTGACGGCCGCCGATGCCGCGAGCCTGTACCTGGTGGAATCGGACGCCGCCGGGGCCGCACGGCTGGTCTTTTCGCTGACGCAGAACGAGAGCCGGCCCGACATCCGGCTCACGTCGTTCACGCTCCCGCTCGATGACACATCGCTGGCCGGATATGCGGCGTGCTCGGGCCAGCCGCTCGTGCTCGACGACGTTTATGCGCTACCGGAGTCTGCCCCGTACCATTTCAATCCCGCCGTGGACATCAGCTCCGGCTATCGCACCAAGTCGATGCTGGTGATTCCCATGCCCAACCAGTCGGGCGCCGTGATCGGCGTCCTGCAGCTCATCAACCGCAAGCCGCCCGAGTGCCGCGTCTTCCGTGACGCGGCCGAGGTGGCAGCAATGGCGAGGCCGTTCGACCAGCGCACGGTCGACCTGGCGCGCGCGCTCGCGGGACAGGCAGCAGTCTCCATCGAGAATGCCCAGCTGCATGACAGTATCGAGCGCCTCTTCGAGGGCTTCGTGCGCGCGGCGGTGGGCGCAATTGAACAGCGGGACCCGGCGACCGCCGGCCACAGCGAGCGGGTGGCGATCATGACCTGTGCACTGGCGGAAGCGGCCGATCGGGAGACCTGCGGACGCTTCGCGGATTTTCGGATGGGCAGGCGAGAACAGCGGGCGCTGCGCTATGCAGCGTTACTGCACGATGTCGGCAAGATCGGAGTCCGCGAGCAGGTGCTGGTCAAGGCCCGAAAGCTGTACCCGGGTGAGCTGCAGGCAGTCGAGCTTCGCCACGCACTTCTGAGGAAGGTCGCCGAGTGGCGCTACCAGCGCGAGCTGAACCGGTTCCTCTACGAGCGTGGACGCGAGGAGTTCGATGCCACGGAGCGGTCGCTCCGCGAGCAGCTGCGCTGCACCCAGGCGCGGCTCGACGCGGGGCTGGCGCTGGTCCATCGCGCCAATGACCCCTC
>DASSHL010000048.1:0-9654 GCA_035692845.1 Gemmatimonadales bacterium | reverse complement strand
GGCGCCAGCCGCCGGAGCCAGCGCCGGGCACGTGACTGCTCGCCGTTCAGCTGTCCTTCGGCCACGACCAGGTCTGCCCCGCTGTCAAGCCGCCGCACGATGTCCGGCAGCACATCCGCATCATGGGTGAAGTCGGCATGCATGATGACGGCATAGTCGCGCTTGGGTCGGTCGCTCCGTTCGAGCGCCGTCCGGAGCAGGGCCTCGACCGTGGCGGCGTAGCCCTGCCGCCGCTCGTGGGTGATTACGGTCAGTGGCAGAACCCGGGCGTAGGGTCCGAGTACCTCAGCTGTAGAATCCGCCGAGCCGTCGTTCGCCACCAGCAGCTGGTATTCGCGCGGAAATTCGGTGAAGACCTGCCGGATCTTCCAGAGCAGGAGGCCCACCGTCCGGGCTTCATCATGAGATGGAATGCAGACGTAGATCATGCACCGTGTCGTTCAGGGGTGAAGACTGGATGATAAGCCGGTGCGCGCCCGTGGCGAAGTCACTGCTCCGCGATGACCTGATAATGGCCCGAATCCCGCCCGGTCGCCATGCGAGCCGCCGTCGCGAGCAAGGCCCGGAGTTCCGCCAGGCCGAATGGCTTGTGCAGCCAGGGACGATTGAGGCTTTCCAGGAACTGGAGCGTATCGCCTCGCACCGTGTCCCCGGTCGAGAAGAAGATACGTCGTGCCAGTTGAGGCCGGGACGTGGCAATGTCCTCGAAGAGTTCGCGACCCCCAAGGCGTGGCATCCGCAAGTCGCAGATGATGAGGTCATGATCATCTTCCAGGGTGATGCGCCGCCCCTCGGCGCCATCGGCCGCGACATCGACGTGGTGGCCCCATGCTTCAAGGGTCGCGCGCATGTAGTGCAGGATGTGTGGTTCGTCATCGACCACAAGAACGCGCAGGCTGCGCTCCAGCGGGCGCACCGGCTCGATACTGCGGCCCGTGGGCGTGGGCGATTCCCCGAAGGGCAAGTAGACCGTGAAGGTGGCGCCTTCGCCCGGCTCGGTTGCGAGCGTGATCCGCCCGCCGTGCTCGCGCACGATGCCTTGGCTGATGGGAAGGCCCAGGCCTGTCCCGTCACCATCTCGCTTGGTGCTGAAGAAAGCGTCGAACACATGCCGTGACACTTCCGCGTCCATTCCGGGACCATCGTCCCGCACATCGATGGCAATCCCCTCGTGGAAGCGGCGTGCCGTGAGCTCAACGGTGCCAGGCCGATTGGTAGACGCGATGGCCTGCGCCGCGTTGGTGACCAGGTTGACGAAGACCTGCTGGATGCGGTTGGAATCGAGGACGATGGGTGGGAGGCCGGGCTCGACTTCCAGATGCGCCTCCACCCGGCTTGCCATCAGCGGATTGCGCAGCAGCGCCATCGTGGAGCCGAGCAGTTCGCGAATATCGGTGGGGCCGCGCTGATGGTCCTGCTTGCGGGCGAAATTGAGCAGGTTTCGCACGATTCCCGATGCGCGTTCCGCCTCCTCGCGGATCACCGCCAGCGGTTCGCGAAGCGGCGCGGGCACGTCGGGGATTTCGCCGAGAAAGTCGGAGAAGCCCACCACCGAGGCGAGTGGATTATTCAGCTCGTGTGCCACGCCGGCGATAAGCTGGCCCATGGCGGAGAGCTTGGCGCTCTGCAGCAGCTGTTCCTGCAGGCGGCGCTCCTCGGTCTGGTCCTGGAACAGCAGCACGATCCCGACGTTCTCGCCCTCGCCCACCGGCACCCCGCTCACCGCGTATGACCGGGAGCCGGCCTGGAGTTCCACCTCCTGGCCCAGCGGAAAGGCAAGCACGCGTTCGAGGTTCTCCGCCCAGTCCATGGGCACGAATCCCTTCCAGGGGCGGCCGACCAGCACGGCCGGCGGAGCGCTCACCAGGTCCGCGAAGGCACGATTGGCACGGCGTATGCTTCCCGACTGGTCGACGATGCAGATGGCCAGCGTGAGCGCATCCACCACTTCCTGCCACGAGCGCCGGCCATCGTCATGAATATCCACCAGTTTGGCGCTCTCGATGGCGACACTGCCCTGTGCGGCAATGGCCGCGAGCAGGTCTCCAGCGATCAGGTTCAGCGGGCTCACGGGGTCGCGCACCGCAAGAAATCCGCGCACCTGCCGCCGGGCCAGGAGGGGAGCCAGTTTCCAGTGGCCGGCTTCATCGTCAAAGGTGATGGGCATGTCGCCCGCCACCCTGGCAGCGATGGAACGCCGGTCAACGTCGGGATCGGGCCAGGTGTGCAGGGCCGCGGGCCGCGCGGCGTCGTCCTGCATGAGGCCAAGGACGATCTCGGCGGGGTGAAAGATGTCGCGTGTCGTGTCCATCAGGACTTCGATGACGGCATCCTGCCGCAGCAGGCCAGCGAGTTCATGCCCCAGGCCGGCCAGCCGGCGGGCGAGGCCACCGGTATCCGTGAGCGGCTGATTCTCAGGAGACGAAGCCATGATCCGTGCCGATCTGCGCAGCAACTTGTTGCCGGGTGACCTGGATGTGATGCTCGCGGCCCTTGCGGACGGTTCGACTCAACGTCGCGCGGAGATGGAGCGGCGGCTCACCGAGCAGGGCCCCGACGCGCTGCTCGATGCGCCGGAACTTCTCGAGCGGCTCGTGGCGCTTCGTTCGGTCATGGTCCCAAGTCAACGGCTTTTCCTGTATGTGGCCATGCGTCATTACCTGCGGGCCTCCGGCCTCGACGATCGTGATCTCACGGACTACCTGGCGTCCCTCGTGCTCGCCTTCGGCGACCGTGACCGGGCGGTGCGCATTGCCGGACACGACGATCAGCAGCATGCCTTCCTCGTGGATATCCTGGCCGATCTCGAAGCGAGCGCAGGTGAACGCCGATTCATGGTGATGGTGCACCTCGGCAACCGGGCACTCTGGCTCGCCGGACTGTTCCCTGATTATATCGCCGCGCGCCGTGCCCGGCACGGTGGGCCCGATGTTTCGTATTACGACTCGATGGGACGGCGCGGATTCGGCATGGCATCGGAGCACGCCCTGGCCGAACGGTTCGGACTGGGCGAAGTATTCCGGACAGCGGCGGAGCGCTTCGTTGCGCTGCGCGCGGCGCTGAACGGAGTGAGCGATCGGTTCCTCTTTCCCGGGGTGATGACCGAAGGGCGGATCATGCGGGAGCTGGGAGTGCACTGAGGGTCGACGGTCAACAGTCGACCGTCGACCGTAGACTCACTTCCTGAGCGAATCCGGAAACACCGCGCAACTGGGGTCTTCATACACGCTGGCATCCGCTTCGACACCGAGCAGCGGCGCGTTCATGGCACCGAAGCTGACCGTGCCGAGCTGTGGCGCGCCGGTGATGGGAGGGCCTTGATACAGCATTATGCCCTCGGGTGCGCCAGCTGGCGTGACCACCAGTACGCCGAAACCGAGGACGAAATTGGCGGGCGCCTGGCCCTCCACGCCGATCAGGAGGACGGAGTCAGCCTCGGCCGAGACGCCCACGACGCTGGAGAACGCGCCGGCGGCGGCAATACGGGCTGGCAGCCGCTCGGGCAGGTTGCGGGGCGCGCGGCTCAGCGTCATCTGCGGAATGGTGAACTGGTTGAGCAGCTGCGTTGGCCCGATCATGGCAGCGATACCGCAGCTCGCGCCACCCGCCTTGTCGCCGCCGCCGCAGGCAGTCACGACGCACATCAGGACCAGCAGTGCCGGCAGTTTCGGCATAAGCGGCCTCCTGTCGGGTGAATTCCCGTCTTCACCTGCAAGATAACCGGACGACATGATGGCATGGTCGCTTGACGCCCCGCTGCGGGCCTCGTAACCTTTGCCTTTCCTCCAAGAGCTGGAGCCCCGTGTCAGCATTTGACGGACTCAAGGCCCGCCTGGAGCGCCTCTTTGCAGAATCACCTGCGGACCGCGGGGGGGCGCTTCGGGATGCGGTGATCGAGATGCGCGCCGGTCTCGGCGTCATGCGCGAGGCACTGGTGCGCACCGAGCAGGAGCTCGCCGCTGAGCGGAGCCAGCATGCCGACGCTGCGCGGCGGCGGGACCTCGCGGCTGCGATCGACGATCAGGAGACCGTGGAGGTGGCCGAGCGTTTCGCCGCCCGGCACCAGGCCCGCACCGACATGCTGGAGCGGAAACTGGCCGTCCAGCATGACGAGCTCACGCTCGCCGAGCGGGAGCTCGAAGAACTGATGACCCAGTACGGCGCCGCGGCGCGCGGCCGGAGTACCGACACCCCGGAATCAATCGAGCGCGCGTGGCGTGACATCGCCGCGGCGGGGGGCAGCCGGCCGGGCGTGGATCTCGACGCCGAACTGGAGCAGGCAGCCGAGCGACGCAGGCTGCACGAAGCTGCGGTCGAAGCCCAGCTCGCCCAGCTGAAGCGCAAGCTCGGACGACAACCCTGAGTCTTCCCACAACAGGAGCCCGCCTCTTGCACGCAACTGCCACGGCCGCCGCGGCCGCGCCTGAGTCGATGACCGACCGCGGTTTCTTCGGCCACCCCCGCGGGCTGGCCACGCTCTTCTTCACCGAAATGTGGGAGCGGTTCAGCTACTACGGGATGCGGGCCATCCTGATGCTGTTCATGACCGCGGCGGTGGTCAACGGTGGCCTCGGCTTCGATGCCGCAACGGCAGGACCCATCTACGGGCTCTACACGTCAATGGTCTACGTGGTCGCGCTGCCAGGTGGCTGGTTCGCGGACCGGGTCATCGGGCAGCGGTATGCGGTCCTGGTGGGCGGCATCGTCATCATGCTCGGGCACATTTCGCTGGCCATGGAAGGCCTGCCGTTCTTCCTGCTCGGGCTCTTCCTGGTTATCTGCGGCACCGGCCTGCTGAAGCCGAACATCTCGACCATGGTCGGCCAGCTCTATTCTGCTGATGACGCGCGCCGTGACTCGGGTTTCTCGCTTTTCTACATGGGGATCAACCTGGGCGGATTCCTCGCGCCGCTGGCCTGCGGGTTCCTGGCCCAGCATCCGCGCTTTCAGGCGCTGCTGCTGTCCTGGGGAATGGACCCCAGCCGGTCCTGGCACTGGGGGTTTGGCGCAGCGGCGGTCGGGATGTTCTTCGGAATCCTCCAGTACGTGCTCGGCGCCCGGCACCTGCGCGGTGCTGGCATCGTGCCCGGCGATCCCCTCGCGCCCAACCGGCGCAACCTTGCCAAGGTGGTGCTGGCGGTGCTCATCCTGGGAGGAGCCGCGATCCTGCTGTCGTCCGGTAACAGCGCCATCGCGGCGATGCCCACGGTCAACAAGACGATGGCCGTGGTGCTGCTGGTGACCCCGCTGGCATTTTTTACCTGGCTCCTCACGGTTGGCAGTCGGGATCGAGACGAGCGCAAGCGTCACCTGGTCATCTTCGTGCTCTTCCTGGGCGCGTCCGTTTTCTGGTCGGCCTTCGAGCAGGCGGGCTCGACACTGACACTGTTCGCCAAGGAAAGCACGAGGCATTCGTTCCTGGGTATCACCTTCCCGGCCTCGTGGTTCCAATCGGTCAATTCACTCTGGATCATCGTCCTTGCGCCGGTGTTTGCGTGGATCTGGCTCAGGTTGGGCCGGCGAGAGCCGTCCACTCCCACCAAGTTTGCCCTGGGGCTGTTTTTCCTTGCGGCCGGGTTTGCCATCCTGATTCCGGCGGCGCGGTTCTCGGCAGGCGGCGGGGCCGTAAGTGCCGGCTGGCTCATCACCACGTACCTGTTGCACACGATCGGTGAGCTCTGCCTCAGTCCCGTCGGTCTCTCCGCGATGACGAAGCTGGCGCCGATGCGGTACGCCGGTCTCATGCTGGGCGTCTGGTTCCTGGCGGCGTCGGTTGGCAATTTCATTGGCGGCAACGTGGCCGGGCTCTATGACGCCTTCACGACCGACCAGATCTTCACGGCGGTGACGGTCTTCGTCCTGGCGGCATGTGCGCTGATGCTGCTGTTTGTCCGGCCGATCAAGCGGATGCTCGCGCGCGACTGAGGAGTACCGATACCGATGCGTGCGTCGATCTCGCTCCTGGTGCTCGCGGTGGTCACGGCCGCGAGCATGGGGTGCAGCCAGGAGCGCGAGCGCGCGGAGCAAATGGTTCCGGACACAGTAGCCCTCGCCGTTCCGCCCGATTCCGAAATCCCCGCGGGGCCACTTGGCGCGGCCATTCGACGAGGCCGCGCCTTGCTCAACCACACCCGCGACAGCATGCCCCAGTACGTGGGCAATCGTCTCGTCTGCACCAGCTGTCATCCTGCCAACGGTACCCAGGCCAACGCGATTCCGTGGGTGGGTGTCTACGCACGCTTTCCGCAATATCGGGCACGCAATGGCGCAGTGCTCACTATCGAAGACCGGATCAACGGCTGTTTTCTCAGGTCGATGAATGGCACGGCGCCGCCGGCGGGCAGCCAGGATGTGAAGGACATGGTGGCGTACTTCGCGTGGCTTTCACGAGGGGTGCCGCAGGGAGCACGGGTGGAGGGGCAGGGGCTGCCCAGGTTTGAACTGCTGCATGGCGATACGGTGGCAGGGAGGGGTCTCTATGCCGCTGAGTGCGCTCGCTGCCACAACGCCGATGGCTCAGGCGGGGTCGGCCCGCCGCTCTGGGGTGATGGCAGCTACAATATCGGCGCAGGGATGGCGCGCATCCGGACGGCGGGGGCCTTCATCCGGCACAATATGCCGTTTGACAAGCCGGGCACGCTCACCGATGAGCAGGCCGCCAATGTCGCCGCGTACATCAATGCCCAGCCTCGGCCCGATCTGGCCGGCAAGGAGCACGACTGGCCCAACGGCGATGCACCGCCGGATGCGGCCTATGAGACGCTGGGGAAACGGAAGGCGGGAAGCTGAGAGCTGAGAGCTGAGAGCTGAGAGCTGAGAGCTGAGAGCTGAGAGCTGAGAGCTGAGAGCTGAGAGCTGAGAGCTGAGAGCTGAGCAAAGCTACTACCCTAAGCCCTGAGGCCTAAGCCCTCAGCCCTCAGCCCTACGCCCTCAGCCCTCAGCCCTCGGCCCTTAGAACACTACCTCAAATCCCAACCGCACCAGTCTCGGCGGCCCGAAGGCGAATAGCGGCTGCACGAAGTCGGCAGCAGCGGCCTGGTACATGGGCATCAGCTCGCCCTGGCCCGCCACGTAGCCGTCCTGGTTGACGTCCGCATCTGCGCGGTACCGCTCGGACTCGTACGGAATCGGCTCCGGATGGGCCTGGTAAGCGGCCATGGCCATGGACTGGACCAGCTCGGCGGGCGCATCCGGCGTGCCGGTGTCGCGGCGCACGGCCACCACGTTCCGGCGGTTGAGAATGTTCCGCACGTCCAGGTAAATCCCGCCCAGCACGCCGCCGAGTCGCAACGGCCGGCGCAGCAGCAGGTCAAAGGTGGTGGTGAACGGCAGCCGGGCGTCGTTGGGCACTGCGCTCATGGTATCGCTGCCCAACGGACGGCTGCTGTACGGCAGTCCGGAGTTGACCCGCCCGATAATGGCGGCCTCGAGGCCGGCGATCGGACGGATCCCGGCAAACGACGGTCCAGCACTGTCTCCCACCTGTCCCTGCAGGATGAGAGTCAGCGTATGCCGACGGTCGTAGTCAAGCGGGAATTCCACTTTCGCGGGGAAGATGGTGTCGTGCGTAAGCGTGTCGATGCGAATCGCGCGGCGGAGGAGGAAGGCGTTGGTGGAGGACGCAGTGGCCTGCTGCAGGGTATAGGCCACCCGCACGCCTATGCCGTGGCGCAGCTCGCGGTCCAGGATCAGCTCCAATCCCTTGACTGTTCCAATATCGGAATTGCCGAAGATCGACGAGTCAGGATCCTGTCCGAGCGGAACGGATGAGACCAGGCCCTCCAGTCGCTTGACATATACATTGGCGCGTACGCTCAAGTTGGGCCTGGGCCGCGCGCGCAGGCTCAGCTCGTACTGCCACGAGTCTTCGAATCCGAGATTGGGATTGCCTTGGCGGAAGCGGCCGGTGCGCGTGGTGTCATCGAATGCGGCATCGACCAGATATTGATAATCCGGTGGCTGGCTGAAGCGCCCAATGCTGCCAACCACCGTGGCGCCATTCAGCACCGTGGAGACAGCGATACGCGGATTGAGGCGCAGCTTGGCGCTCGGTTCCTTGCCCGGGATGTCCACCCGGGTGTCAAAGCGGTCGAGGCGCACGCCCGCCGTAATGCCCAGGTCCGAGAGCCGGAACTGGCCCTCCGCGTAGGCGGCCGCGGCAAGGGGTGAAAACTCCGAAGCCGTGGCATCCGGGACCGAGTCGCCCACGGGTAGATAGCCGAGGACGCGCTGGAAGGTGCGGACGCGTTGCTGCACGACTTCGCCGCCGAGGTAGATGTCGCCCTGGCTGCCGGCGCTGAACGTGAGATCGAGCTGCGAGCGCAGCTCGCGGAACTGATTCCACGCGAGCTCGCCGCGGGAGTCTCCGCTCAGGAAGAAGGCGGGCACGCCCCACGGCGTGTTGCTGCTTAACGAGGGTGCCGTGAGGCCCGGAATCGGTGCACTCGCTGCAGCGGTATCCCGGGATCGCGCCAAGTCCTCACCGATGATGTCGAAGCGGGATCCGGTGAAGGCACCAAACCGGTAGTCGGGCGGGCTGGCGAGTGCACCGCGGATGAAGTCGCGGTTGAAGATGGAGACGCGGAGATCCGCCACGAACGGATGCCGCGACGTGGGTCCGCTCGCGTGCTGCAGATGCGCGCTGGCGAGGGTGCCGGCGACCCGGCGCGCCGGGCCGCCGTCCGGCTCGTACTTGAAGAGAGGGTCGAAGAGCAGCCGCTGGTCGATCGAGCGCAGGCCGAAGAGACGCAGTGTCTCGCGTCCCCCGACGGGGATGGTGAGCTTGCCTCCCACGTTGTACTGCTCGCCCGCGTTGTGGGGCAGCAGCCACGGCTCGCCAGCGCGCGGATCGAGCGGGTTCGCCGGGCGGGGGGCGTTCACGGGATCGGCGTCGAGCTGGGCGGAGAGGTCGGCGGACACGACTGCCCGGATCCCGCCGACGACCGGCCCGTCAGCCTCGAAGAGGGCCCGGTCGAGCCCGTGATCCCATCCGTTCCCGAACGGCCGGTCGGTTTCATACGCGGTGCGCCCGGCCCATTGATCGCCACCATCCTTGGTCACGATGTTGACGATTCCGGAGATGGCCTGGCCATACCGCGCCGAGAAGCCATTCGTCACGAGGGACGCTTCGGTCAGCATGTCCGTGGGGAAGCTCAAGCCCAGTGGACCGGTCGAGGCGTCCAGCTGATTCTTCACGCCAAGCCCGTCAATGATGAACGCCTGCTGTCCCAGCCGGCCGCCGCGATAGCTCTCGCCAACCGCACCGGCCGAGAGCGCCAGTGCATCCTCCAGCGTGCTCAGCGGCAGCCGGCGAAGGTCTTCGCTGGTGATGACCTGCTCCGACTGGGTCACCAGGGGATCGAGTATCCGGTCCGAGGTTTCGACCACCAGCGGCGCCAGTTCGACGGCGCGCGGGCGCATCGCAACGTTCACCGGGCTGGTGCCGCCGGCCCGCACCGGGACACTGTCACGCCGCAGCGGGGCGTAGCCCACGGCGCGCACGCTAACCCTGTAGGTCCCGGCGTGCAGGGCACGGATGCGATAGGCGCCCGCGGTGTCGCTGACGCCGCCGCGGCGGCCGTCGTCCACCGTGATGAGGGCACCGCTGATCGGGCGACCCGTGGCACTGTCGGTGATGACGCCGCCAATGGCGCC
>DASSHL010000047.1:0-2843 GCA_035692845.1 Gemmatimonadales bacterium | reverse complement strand
TTCGGTCTCACCGACTGGGAACCCACCGTGGCCGACAAGCTCGCCGGACGAGGCTACGTGGCCATCGTGCCTGACCTGCTCTCGCGCCGCTTCGGCATGAGCCCGGCCGATCCCGACTCGGGCCGGAAGCTCGTGGCCCAGCTCAATCCCGACAGCATCACCGCCGACCTCAACGCGGCCTACGACTGGCTCAACCAGCAGCCCGCCGTGAGGCCCGACAACATTGCCACGATCGGCTTCTGCTGGGGTGGAGGGCAGAGCTTCCGCTACGCGACCAACAACCCGAAACTGCAGGCGGTGGTCGTGTGCTATGGCCCGGCGCCCGACAGCGCCGGTCTCTCGCGCATCAAGGCCCCCGTCCTCGGCGTCTATGGCGAAAAGGACGCACGGATCAACCAGGACCTGCCGCGGGTGGAAGACTTCATGCGCAACAGCGGCAAGCGCTACGTGGCCGAAGTGTACCAGGGGACGGGGCACGGCTTCCTCAAGCCTGGCCGCGTCGGGTCCGATGGTCCGGAGGTGGAGCGCGCCTGGACGCGGATCCTCAACTTCTACCGCGAGAACCTGGGCCACTGATCGCGCACATCGTGCTGCTGCAGTTCCGGCCCGACACCAGCCCGGACCAGGTCGTGGCCCTGCGTGAGGGACTCTATGGCTTGCGCGGGGCCATTCCCGGAATCCGGCACCTGAGCTTCGGCCCCAACCTCGCGCCCGGCGCCGATGAATGGCCCTGGGTGCTGGTGGTGCACGTCGAGGACATGAGTGCACTCAAGCGCTATGCCGAGCATCCGGCGCACCGGAGAGTGGTGGACGAGCTGCTCACGCCGATTCGGCAAGTACGCCTCGCGGCGGATGTCGAGCTATCGGACTCCGCGTGATGGTTCACACGAAAACGCAAAACCACGAAGAGAGACGTGAGTCGGGAGTTGTCATATTTCGCGTCCCGCGTCCCGCGTGCCGCGTCCATTGTCGTGCTTTCGTGCTTTCGTGTGCGGCACTGCTGCTGCTTGGCTGCTCGCTGCCGCCCATGCGTGGAAAAGCCGTAGTCGGCAAGGACCCCTATGCAGTCGTGGCCGCTGACGGCAACGGCGGTGGCGATCTCTACGCCGTGATCGGCGCGGGCAACGAAGTGGTCCAGCTCACCTGGACGCCAGTGCGCGAATACGCGCCCGCCCTCTCGCCCGACGGCGGAATGCTCGCCTTCCTCCGCCAGCCGCCCACCGGCAAGCCCACCATCTGGATCATCAACCTGCTCGGCGCCGGCGAACGGGAACTCCCGCTGCCCGATTCCGTCTCCCAGACCCTCAAGCGGGTGGCGTGGTCATCCGACAGCCGGACGGTCTACGCCCAGAGCGAGGTGGCACTGTGGCGCTGGCCCGCGCCACCGGCCAAGCCCGTCGCCGAGGCAGTGCCACCCGGCGAGCGGGCCCGGGCCGACAGTGCCCTCGGTGTCCAGCTCGGGAGTCCTGCCTTTGCCAGCGTTGTCGCCTGCGATACCGCGGCCAGCACCCTCTGCGTCGAGACGCCGGATGGCCAGCGCCAGCCGCTTGGCGCCGGTGCCACGGCGCCCACGCGCTGGGGTGCGGATTCCGTGGCCTGGATCCAGGATGGCGCCATCGAGATCCGCCCGCTCAAGGGCGGCGCCGCTCGGCTGGTGAAGCTCACGGGTGCCGCGGACCTCTCGGCGATCACCTATTTCCCCGGGAGGTAGGGTCGGGGCCGTCGAACTCCACCTCTCCCCTCTCGACCTCTCGACCTCTCGACCTCTCGACCTCTCGTCCTCTCGTCCCTCGTCCTCTCGTCCCTCGTCCCTCGTCCCCAGTTGAACCCACCCGTTCTCCGCCGCTATCTTCCGGGGCTTTCGCCCCTGTTTTGGGGCCGTCCACGAACCTGGAATACCGAGGCCGTTGATGAAGATGCTGGTACTGGGTGGCGGGCTGCAGGGCTCCGCCTGCGCGTTCGATCTGCTGCGCAGCAAGGGTGTCGAGTCTGTGACCATCGCGGATATCGCGCCGGAAAAGCTGCCCAGGTGGCTGAAGGCGGAAGGCGGAAGGCTGAAGGCCGTGCGCCTCGACGCCAAGGATGAAACAGCAGCGCTTGCGCTCATGCAGGGCCACGATGCGGTGATGAGTGCGCTCCCCTACTATTTCAACGGCACCATGGCTCGGCTCGCGGTGGAGGCGGGCTGTCACTTCTCCGATCTGGGTGGCAACACCGAGATCGTGATGGAGCAGAAGAAGCTCGATGGCGCGGCCAGGGCCAAGGGCCTCTCAGTGATTCCGGATTGCGGTCTCGCGCCGGGCATGGTGAACATCCTTGCCGCCGAGGGCATCCGGCGGCTGGATCGCGCGGAGAAGGTCAAGATCTACGTGGGCGGGTTGCCGCAGCAGCCGGAGCCGCCGCTCAACTACCAGATTGTCTATTCGCTCGAAGGCGCGCTCGACTACTACACCACGCCGTCCTGGGTCCTGCGCGGCGGGAAGCCGATGCAGGTGGAGGCGCTGAGCGAGCTCGAGTCGGTGGATTTTCCCGAGCCGGTTGGCACCCTGGAAGCCTTCCACACCGGCGGCGGGATCAGCACCATGCCGTTCGCCTATGAGGGCAAGGTGGACGTCATGGAGTACAAGACGCTTCGCTATCCGGGCCACGTGGATGTCATGCGTCCCATCCGCGAGCTGGGACTCATCAGCAACGAACCGATCGAGGTCAAGGGGAAGAAAGTCGTTCCGCGCGATCTCTTCATCGCCGCGGTGCATCCCAAGCTGTTCAAGCCTGAGGGCCATGACCTGGTGGCGCTCCGCGTCACGGTCTCGGGCGTCAAGGACGGCAAGCCCGCCAGCACC
>DASSHL010000046.1:0-3750 GCA_035692845.1 Gemmatimonadales bacterium | reverse complement strand
TCCACCATGGGCGGCCGTCCCGCATGGGCTCGGCCCTGGGCCATGCTGCACGTCGATACGCTCGACGTGGCAGTGATCGGTTACATCACCGACATCACCAAGAGCATCGTGCGGGCCGAAAACGTGAAGGGGTTGGCGTTCCCGGGCGGAGCGGCAGCGCTGGCCGGTGTGCTGGACACCGTGCACGCACAGCATCCCGACCTGGTCGTCATCATCGCGCATGCTGGCGCAGTGTGCGATTCGGTTGGCTGCCGCGGCGAGATCATGGACCTGGCGCGGGAGCTCCCGCGCGGATCGGCGGACGCGATCGTCGCCGGCCACACGCACCGGGTGAACAACGTCACCGTTAACGGGATACCCATTGTGCAGGCGCGGAGCAGTGGCACGGCGCTCGGCGTGATGGACCTGGTGCAGGGCGACAGCGGGCTTGCCTGGCACACCGAAGTGCGTGACACCTGGGCGGATGAGGTGACACCCGATAGCGCCGAATTGGCGCTGGTGACGCGCTTCAAGGCGCGCACCGACACGCTTGCTTCCCGAACCGTCGCGGTGCTGGCCGATTCCCTCGTGCGGACGAGCCATGACGGCCAGTACGCGCTCGGCAACCTTCTCGCCGATGCCCAGCGTGCCATGGCCCATGCCGACGTCGCCATCATGAACAACGGCGGAATCCGGGCGGACCTGCCGGCGGGCCCGGTCACGTACCGGAGGCTGTTCGAGCTGCAGCCGTTCGGGAACAATCTGGTGGTGGCGCGGGTGACCGGCCGCGAGCTGCGGGCCGCGCTCGAGTATGCCGTGCGGGGCGGCAGCGCGCACGTCCACGTGTCTGGCGTGACCATGACGTTCGATCCGCGGAAGCCCGACGGCCAGCGGCTGATTCAGGTGCTGGTGGCCGGCAAGCCGCTGCGGGACGGTGCGACCTATACCCTGGCGGTGAACGACTTCATGTCCACTGGCGGCGACGGATTCACGATGTTCAATGGTCTCGACTGGCGAGTCACTGGCATGACATGCCTGGACGCATTGGTGGCCTGGCTCCCACTCCAGCCATCGCCGGTCCGCGCCGACCCTACGGCTCGCATAACTCGCGTCCCGCGTCCTGCGTCCCGCGTCCAGTAGTCATGCGCATTTTCATTAACGATAAGCCGCTCGACGTCGCGCCGGGCACCTCGGTTCGCGGCGCCGTCGAAGCCTTTGATCCGGCGCTGGCTTCTGACCTGGGTGGGCGCGCGCAGGCCACCGATGGTCGGGGCATCGCGCTGTTGCCGGCCGACGTACTGCATGCGGGCTCGATTCTTCGCGTCATGCGGTCTGCGCGCCAGGCAGGCGATGCTGACACCTGAGGCGCTGCGCCGCCTGCCCAAGGCGGAACTCCATGTGCACCTCGATGGCTCCCTCCGGCCCGCGACGATGCTCGAGCTGGGCCGCGCGGCCGGAGTGCGGATGCCGGCGGACGATCCCGCACTGCTCCGCGCGCACATGCGAGTGGATGATGCCCGGAACCTCGAGGATTACCTGGCGCGGTTCGACCTGACCATCGCGCTGCTGCAGACCCCGGACGCGATCGAGCGGGTGGCTTACGAGATGTGCGAGGACGCGGCACGGGACGGCATCTGGTATCTCGAAGTGCGCTACTGCCCCATGCTGAGCTGCCAGCGAGGGCTCACGCTCGACGACGTGATCACCGCCGAATGGAAGGGACTGCAACGGGGCGAGCGCGATTTCGGCATCACGGCACGCATCATCTGCTGCTCGCTCCGTCATTATGATCCGGCGCTGTCGCTGGAGATCGCACGGCATGCCGTGAGCGCCCGGCACCTGGGCGTCGTCGGCTTTGATCTCGCGGGCGGCGAAGCGGGCCGGCCACCCAGCCGCCACGCTGCCGCCTTTGACGCCGCCGCGGAAGGCGGCCTCGGCATTACCGTGCACGCCGGCGAGGCCGCTGGCGCGGAGTCGATCGCCGAGGCAATCTTCCGCTGCCACGCGAATCGCCTGGGGCACGGCACCAGGCTCTGGGAAGATCCCGTGCTCCAGGACTACGTTCGTGACCGGCGCATCTGCGTCGAAGCCAATATCACCAGCAATATCCAGACACGCGCCGTGCCGGACGCGGCATCCCATCCGGTGCGACGCTATGTGCGTGAAGGCCTCAATGTCACTCTCGGCACCGACAACTGGCTGATGAGTGACGTCTCTCTCAGCGGCGAGTACCAGCTCGCCCAGACCGCGCTCGGCTTCTCGCGCGAGGAGATCACCCGCATGCTGCTGAACGGCTTCGAAAGCGCCTTCCTCCCATGGCCGGAACGGCGCCAGCTCCTTGAGCGGGTACAGTCCGCCCTGGCGGCCGCATGAGCCTGCTCCTCCTGCTCCAGGCCGCGACGGATACCACGCAAACCGCCGCCCAGCGCCTCGCCGCCGCACACGCCAACCTCTCCGTTCCGCTCAGCGAACGACTGGTTGGCGTGCTTGGCGTTGCGGTCATGATCGGGCTGGCGGTGCTGATCAGCTATGACCGCCGGAAGATTCCCTGGCGGCTGGTGGGCATCGGGCTGGGCCTGCAATTCATTTTCGGGGTCATCGTCCTCAAGACTGGCCCCGGACGGGCCTTCTTCGATTTCGTCGGTGGGATCGTGACCGGCCTCCTTGGCTTCCAGGAGCAGGGCGCGCGATTCGTGTTCGGGAACCTCGTGCAGAATGTGGTGCCGGTCGGGATGCCCACCGCGACCGGCGGCGTGGACGCAAGTGCAGGGTACGTGGCCAGCACTGGCGCATTCTTCGCTTTCAACGTGCTGCCCACCATCATCTTCTTCTGCGCGCTCATGTCGGTGCTTTACTACCTCAACATCATGCAGGTGATCGTCAAGGGGATCGCGTGGGTCATGCAGAAGACCCTTGGCACCTCGGGTGCAGAAACGCTGTCGGCATCGGGCAACATCTTCCTGGGCCAGACCGAGGCACCTCTGCTCATCAAGCCCTTTGTAGCCACCATGACCGAGTCCGAAATCATGACGGTCATGGTGGGCGGGTTTGCGACGGTCGCGGGGGGCGTGCTGGCGGCGTATGTCGGCATGCTGTCGGGATATTTCCCGGGGATCGCCAGTCACTTGCTGGCCGCGAGCGTGATGAATGCACCCGCCGGCCTTTATCTCTCCAAGATCATCCGCCCTGAGATCGGCGTGCCGCTCACCAAGGGCAAGCTCGAGCTCACGGTGGAGAAGACCGACTCCGGAGTGATCGAGGCGGCGGCGAGCGGTGCCGCGCAGGGTGTCCAGCTCGCCATCAACGTCGCCGCAATGCTCATGGCCTTTGTGGCGCTGGTGGCCATGCTGAACTTCGGCATGGGCTGGATCGGCGGGCACTTTTTCGGTCACCCTGAGCTGAGCCTGCAGGGCGTGCTCGGCTTCCTGCTGCGGCCGCTAGCGTGGGTGATGGGGGTGCCGTGGCATGACACCGCCTACGTCGGCGGTCTGATCGGCATCAAGACCACGCTCAACGAATTCGTGGCCTATGCGCAATTCGCGGCTGACATGGCCAAGGGGATGGCCATCGCACCGCGGAGTGCGGTCCTGGTGACCTACGCGCTGCTCGGCTTCGCCAACTTTTCATCCATCGCCATCCAGATCGGCGGCATCGGCGGGCTCGCACCCGAGCGGCGAGGCGAGATCGCGCGCTTCGGTATCAAGGCCATGATCGCCGGGAATCTCGCCGCGTTCATCTCGGCGGCCATCGCGGGGATACTGCTGTGACACC
>DASSHL010000045.1:0-4432 GCA_035692845.1 Gemmatimonadales bacterium | reverse complement strand
GCCGACTTCCTGGTCGCGGCCATGGACGAGTCGGATGCGCGCCGCCGCGATGCAGTGGAAATCCGGAAGGCCTCCGAACGCGCCGCGTCGCTCACCCAGCAGCTCATGGTGTTCGGCCGCCGCATGCCGATGCGGCCGACGGCCGTGAACCTCAACGAGGTGGTCACGAGCCTGGGCGACATGCTGCGCTCGGTGCTGGGCGAAAGTGTCCAGCTCAGCACGCAGCTGGACCCGGCCCCCGGTGGCATCCGGGTGGATCGCGGGCACCTGGAGCAGGCGCTGCTCAACCTGGCACTGAACGCCAAGGACGCGATGCCCGCCGGCGGTGTGCTCACGATCACGACGCGCCCATTGACAGTGACTGATCCCATTGCCTCCGGCGCCGGCTCCGAGGTGGCGCCTGGCGAGTACGAACTGGTCGAAGTCAGCGACACCGGCCACGGCATGGATGAAAGCACGCGGGCGCGGATCTTCGAGCCCTTCTTCACCACCCGGGCCGGCTCACGCAACAGCGGGCTCGGACTGTCGGTGGTCTACGGCATGGTCACCCAGAACAACGGCCATGTCTGGGTGACCAGTACGCCGGGATCGGGCTCCCGCTTCACGCTCTGCTTCCCGCGCGTTGCCATGCCGGTCGCCGCCGTCAGCACGCCACGTGAAGCAATTCCAGCGGGCCATGAATCAGTCCTGGTGGTGGAGGATGAGCGCGCGGTGCGGCAGCTGGTGCACCGCGCGCTGGCGCAGGCGGGCTATCGCGTCACGATGGCTGGCGACGCGGCCGAGGCCATCGAAATCCTCGCCGGCCCGGATCGAGTGCGCGTGCTGGTGAGCGATCTGGTGCTTCCGGGCATGTCGGGAACGGAACTCGCGGCCGAGGCGGCCCGCCACCAGCCCGGCATCGCCGTGGTGCTGATGTCGGGGCATGCGGGACCCAGGCGCGATGATGACGTGGTGCTCGTCAAGCCATTTGCGCCGGCGGAACTCATTCGGCGGGTGCGGGAAGCGATTGATGGTCGGGAAGGCGGGATGACGGGATGACGAAGGGTCTTCCCGCCTTCCCGTCTTCCCGCCTTCCCGCCTATGTTTCCCCCATCATCTCTTCCCGGAGCACACGCATGCGAGCACGGACGGTTCTCGCTGGTGCCGCGCTGATGCTGATCGCGGCATGCGAACCGGACTACAGCAGCAAGGGCGCCGAGCCCACCCAGGTCGAGCCGATGGAGTCGGTGACCGGCGGGGCGGATCCCACATCGATGTCGGGCCGGGTCAAGCCGGCCGATGAAGCCCACATCCAGCACCCCAATGCCGACGGCAATGCCGGCCGCCCGCCTGACGGCCCCGGCGCGCCGCAAGGCTACAAGGATTCGACCGGAGCGCACGCTGGCGCGTGAGTGACGGCCGGCGGCTGACCGCGCGCTCCCGCCTTCCGGACCGGCGACGGCTCCTGCTGTGGCTGTTCGCCGGGCGGCTGGTGCTCGCGGTCGCGGTGCTCATCGCCGCAGGACTGGTCTGGACCGAAGCGCCGCAGGTGTCATTCCTGGCGAGCGTCGGCATCATCCTGGCCTTGGTGGTCACGGCCTATGGCGTATGGGTGGTACGCACCCGCGCCACCGACCCCGGCCCGCTCTTCCTGGCCTTTCAGCTTGCCGCTGATCTCGGACTGGTGCTCGTCCTGGTCCATTTCCTGGGCCCCGGCGGCGGAACCGGCCCTGCACTTTTCGTCCTGCTGATCGCCGCGTACGCGGTGCTCTTGCCGTTCCGGTACGGCCTGGTCGCGACGTTGGCTGCGGCCAGCATCTATGTTGGCGACTCGGTGCGGCACACCGATGCACTTGCCGCCCTGCTGCTCCAGGTCGTGGTCTTCATCCTCGTCTTTGCGGTGGTGGCGGTCCTCGGGCAGCGACTTCGGGAAGCCGGGGTCGAACAGCAGACGCTGGAGTACGAACTGCAGCGGGTGCGGCTCGAGGCCGATGTGATCCTGCGCAACATTCATTCGGGTGTGCTCACGGTCGGGAGCGAAGGCCATCTGGAGTACGCCAATCCCACCGCCCAGCGCCTGCTCGGTTTCGAGCGAGGACCGGCCATCGGCGCACCGGTCATGAGCGCGGTCCGTGAACGCGCCCCCGGTCTCTGGTCGGCACTGGTCGAGGGACTGGAGCAGGGACGCCGGGTGCAGCGGGGTGAGGCGCTGGTGCAGGCTGAAGGGGGTCAGTTTTCGATTGGCCTCAGCACCACCACATTTCAGCAGCCGGGCCAGAGCGGGCCGTCGGTGACCGCGGTGTTCACCGATATCTCGGATTCCAAGCGCGTGGCGGAGCTGCAGCTCCGGGCCGAGCGGCTCGAAGCCGTGACGGCGCTGAGCGCCTCCCTCGCGCACGAGATTAAGAACCCGCTGGCGTCCATCCGGAGCTCGGTCGAGCAACTGGCGCGCACCACCTATGCCGGCGAGGACGAGCAGACGCTCGCTCAGCTCATCGTGCGCGAGAGCGACCGGTTGAGTCGCCTGCTGACCGAATTTCTCGATTTCTCCCGGGTGAGGGTCACCCGCTCGGAACCGGTGGACCTGCTCGACGTGGCGGCCGCTGTCGTGCGGCTGGTCAAGGCGCATCCGGACCGCGGGCCCTCGGCGGAGCTCGAAGTCGTGGGCGGTTCCACCATCGTCACGGGCGACGAGGACCTGCTGCACCGCACCTTGGTGAACCTGGTGCTCAACGCCGTGCAGGTGGCGGGGCAGGAGCCGGTCCGGGTCACGGTCGCCCTGGATCAGGTGGCGGCTGCCGAACTCCCGGCCAGCATGGGCGCCCTGAATGGGGGTGTGCGCGTCATGGTGCGCGACACCGGGCCCGGAATTCCTGATGACATCCGGGCGCGGCTCTTCGAGCCTTTCGTGAGCCGGCGGTCGGGCGGGAGCGGGCTGGGGCTCGCCATCGTACAGCGGGCGGTGGAGTCGCATCGCGGGGCAATTTTTGTGGAGTCGGCTCCGGGCGCCGGCACTACGTTCACCATTTACTTGCCGGCACGAACGGCAGGCGAGGGGTCCGCATGAGCCAGAAGCCGAGCGTCCTGATCGTGGATGATGAATCGGGTATTCTCGACACCCTGCGCATCCTGTTGCGCAACGAGGGCTTTGACGTCACCACGGCGCAGGGTGGCAAGGCGGGGCTGGAGCAGATCCGCACCGGGCACCACGAAATCATCCTGACCGACGTGCGGATGCCGGGGGTGGGCGGGCTGGACATCCTTGCGGCGGCCAAGGAGCAGGATGTCATGACGCCGGTCATTCTGATGACGGCGCAGGCCGACCTCCGGAGCGCCATCGATGCCCTGAATACCGGCGCCTACTATTACATCCAGAAGCCCTTCAGCAACGACGACCTCGTCGCCATCATGCGGCGCGCCAGCGAGTACCGCGCCGTGCGGGTGGAGAACAAGCAGCTCCGCCAGGAAATCCGCCGGCGCGACCGCGGCATCACCGTCGAGCGGCCGGTGGGCAAGTCGCGCCGGTTCGTGGAGGTGCTGAAGCTGGCCGAGCACGTGGCGCCGACCGATTCGACCGTGCTCATCGCGGGAGAAAGCGGCACCGGCAAGGAAGTGGTGGCTCGCTACGTCCACAACCTCTCGAGCCGGTCCGAAGGGCCGTTCATGTCGATCAACTGCGGCGCACTGCCCGAGAACCTGCTGGAGAGCGAACTCTTTGGCCACGTGAAGGGCAGCTTCACCGGCGCCATCCGCGACAAGCAAGGGCTCTTCGCGGCGGCACGCGGCGGCACGTTCTTCCTGGATGAAGTGGGTGAAATGCCGCCTTCGCTCCAGGTTAAGCTGCTGCGCGTCCTGCAGGAGCGGGAAGTCATCCCGGTAGGTGCCACGGAGTCCATTCCGGTGGATGTGCGGATCGTCGCCGCCACCAACCGGAACCTGGAGGAGGAAATCCGGCGCGGCAACTTTCGATCGGATCTCTTCTACCGGCTCAACGTCATTGCCCTCGACTTGCCGCCGCTCCGGGAGCGCCGGGACGACCTGCTGCTGCTCATCGAGGCCATCCTCCTGCGGCTTGCCGCCGAAAACAACGCCGAACCCAAGGCGCTGAGCTCCGAGGCGCTGGACGCGGTGGTGGTCTATGACTGGCCCGGCAACGTGCGGGAGCTGGAGAATGCGCTGGAACATGCCGTCGTGCTCAGCAGGGGCACCGTGATCGAGGGTACCTCGCTGCCGGAGCGCATCACCACTCGGCGCAAGGAGCCGCTGGTGGCGGAGCGGTCCTACAAGAACCCGGCGCTCGATGTTATTGAACGCGCGTACATCATGTGGGTGCTGCAGGCGGAAGGCGGCAACAAGACCCGCGCGGCGGAGGTGCTCGGAATCGATCCCTCGACGCTCTACCGGAAGCTCAGCCGCTACGAGGAGCAGCCGGAGGCCAAGCCCGCGCCCGTGG
>DASSHL010000044.1:0-3211 GCA_035692845.1 Gemmatimonadales bacterium | reverse complement strand
CTCGAGGATGTGCTGGGGCTCGCCGCCCGCCAGCTCGGCGTCGAGGCGCAGTTCTTCTCCACCCCCACCTCGATCTTCGCCTCCTTCGGCACGCTCGAACGCCAGCGCACCTACATGATCCGGGTCGAGCCGGGCGACCACGACCTGGGCAAGCTGGCCAAGATCGACCGGATCGTGGTCTCCGTCCTCAACGGCGCGATGTCACCCAGCGACGGCTCGGAGCAGATCGCCCGCGTCTCGGCGGCCCCGCCCACCTACGGACCCTGGCACATGGTCGGCGCCTTTGCGCTCACCAGCGGCACCGTCACCCGGTTCCTGGGCGGCGGGCCGCGAGAGATCCTGGTGGGCGCCATCCTCGGACTGGTGATCGGCCTGCTCTCGGTGACCGCGGTGCGCTACGCCTCGATGGCCCGCGTCTTCGAGGCGCTCGCCTCCTTTTCCGCCGCCTTCCTGGCTGGCGCCATCAGCCACGTCTTCCCGCACTCGGTGTTCATCGCGACGCTGGCCGGGCTCATCGTGCTGGTGCCGGGCTTCACGCTTACGGTGGCGATGACCGAGCTCTCCACCCGGCACCTCGCCTCCGGCACGGCGCGCATGAGTGGCGCGTTCATGACGTTCCTCGGCATCGCCTTTGGCGTGGCGCTGGGCAACACCCTCTCGGAACAGCTGTTCGGCCCCTCCGCCAATCTCCTGCCGGCGGCCTCGCCGACCTGGCTCATTCCGGTGGTGCTGCTGCTCGCCCCGCTTGGCTTCGTGGTCCTGCTGAGGGCCGAGCCCAAGGACGCGCCCTGGATCATCGTCATGGGTGTGGTCGCGTTCTACGCCAGCCAGCTCGGCGCCATCATCTTCGGCCCCGAGCTGGGGTCGTTCATCGGCGCGTTCGCCGTGGGCGTGGGCAGCAACCTGCTCGCCCGCTTCCTCGACCGCCCGTCGCAGATCTACCTGGTGCCGGGCATCCTGCTGCTGGTCCCCGGCAGCGTGGGCTTCCGCAGCCTCGCCGCACTGATGGATCGCGAGGTGGTCTCCGGAATCGAGACGGCGTTCAAGATGGTGGTGATCGCGGTGTCGATCGTGTCGGGGATCCTGATCGCGAATGTGGTGACGCCGAGACGGCGCGTCGGGTGACGGGATGGGCAGGACCCCACGCGGCCTCACGCGGCTGAAAGCCGCTGCTCGGCATGTGTCGCCCTTCGGGCGACATTGTGAGGGGCTAGCCCTCGCGGTCAAACTCGGGCGAATCACCTGTCCAATCGGAGATGCGGTCCGCCGGATGACGATCGGGCTGGGCCCTCAGGTATGAACGTACGTCATCCAGGCTTCGCGCCCCGACACTCGATACCGAGTAGCCCGCGGCCCAGCGGAGCGAGACCGGGCCTGGCGGCAGGGCCCGGTTCGCGACCGCCGCACTGCCGCCCTTGAGGCTCTGGACCAGGCGGCTGAGCGCTGTGGTTGGATGCACGCGCAGGAGCAGATGGACGTGGGTCGCGACCATGCCGATTTCAAGCACGTAGGCCCTGTGATGCCGGGCGGTGCCGCGCAGGAACCGGCAGAGGAAGCCGGCTCGATCGGCGGTGATGAGGGGCGCCCGGTCATGGGTCGACCAGACCAGGTGCAGATACAGGCGATGATGCATGCTCGACAGTACAGTCGCTTGGGCATGGGAGCGCCACCATCGAACTGCGCGCCGGACCAATCCCACGCGGTGTCGCCGCAGGCGACACATGCCGAGCAGCGGCTTTTAGCCGCGTGAGGCCGTGTCCAGCCTCCCGCCCCGTCTCCCCTTCCACCATCCTATCCCATACCCGATCACCACTGCGCCCACCGCAATCACCGTCAATTGCATCGCCGTCAACGGCAGCTGTTTCCCCAGCCAGGCGAGAAAGAGAAACTTGGGCAGGCGCCCCAGCCAGAAGGCCAGGACGTACTTCCACACCGAATAGCCGGCCACCACGCCCATGATGCGCGCGGCCCAGTCGGGCAGCGGCGACCAGGCGAAGATCCACACAACGAGAAATGGCTGCTTCCGGAAGAGATTCACGAACCTGCCGCTGGTGGCCTTTTCCTTGAGCCGCTCCAGCCGCTTGATGTCGGAAATCCAGTCGTAGACCCGGTAGTTGATCCACTCGACGATGCAGCTGAGCGTGGCGCCGGTGAGCGCGATGAGCCAGGGCGGATAGAGCTTGCCGAAGAGCATCAGCACCGGTTCGTACGCCGCGGGGAGCAGCGGTGACCACGGCCCGTGCACCCAGAGCGTGGTCACCACGAACGCGCTGAACTTGCCGGCTTCGGCGGCCTCCTGGATCACGCCTGCGGAAAGACGATGCTGGGCAGGACGTGCTGGTGCCGGCTGATGGCCACCACATAGGCGGCGATCACGCCGACCCAGATGGCCACGTAGAGCGGCACGAAGAACTGGCGCAGCTTGAGCCACTCGGGGAAGACAATCGGCTTGTTGGCGAACTTGCCGCGCGGCTTGCTGGGGAAGAAGAAGGTCTTGTACGTCTCGGTCGTCGCGATCACGAACCCTTCGGCCGCGAGCGTGATGAAGACGAGGTCATCGGTGAGCAGGGACATGAGCAGCGCGTAGGTGCCGGCCATCAGCGGGCTGCGGAAGAACTTGAAGATCTGGAAGCCCTCGATCGGCGCGTCCTTCCACGCCCCGCCGAACGCCGAGATCCATCCGCCGGCGGCGCCAATGATGAAAATGGCCCAGAGCGGCGGCGGGCCGCCGATGGTGCGCTGGAAGAGGATGATGAGGCAGACCGTCACCACCATGATGCCGAGGTAGCAGAGGCCCAGCAGCGCCCGGAGGCCGCGATTCGTGACGACTTTCCCGAAGACGGCAAATTGCATCGGGATGGTGTACTTCGACTGGTCCGCCTCGCGGAAGAACGTCTTGTACGCTTCCATGATGGCGCGTTCCACCACGTAGGTCACGCCGAAGAACACCACCGCGCTGGCGGCGTCCGCCGGCCAGAGCCCCGTCAGCCGCCAGATGAGCGCGCCGATCACCGCCGCGAAGAGCATGCTGCGCATGAAGGTGCGCACGGTGAAGCCTTCGTGTGGCGCGTCCTTGTACATCCCCCAGATGGAGGCGTGGGCGCCGGCGACGAAGCCGATGATGGCGGCTGCGAGCCAAGGGGTCATGCAGGAATCTCCCGTTCGGGGGCAAGGGCCGTGGCATAGGCGGCTTCGACCAGCTCGAGGTCGC
>DASSHL010000043.1:0-4509 GCA_035692845.1 Gemmatimonadales bacterium | reverse complement strand
AACCTCGAGCCCTTTGCGGATCCGACCAGCCTTACGCCGGCCGAGATCACCGATTCACTCTATCGGACACCAGCCTACCTGATCCTCTCGGCCCAGGGGCCGCCATCACGGTTCCAGTTCCGCCTGCGGTACAATGCGGCGTCCGGGGGCGACCGGTCGCAGCTGAGCCTCAATGCGATCCAGCTCAAGGATGGATCCGAACAGATCGAGGTCAACAGCCGGCTGCTGGTGCGCGGCGTGGATTACACCATCGACTATGGCACGGGGCTGGTCACGTTCAGCGACCCTGATGCCCTGTTCGGCAGCGGCGGCGGCACGGTCAAGGCGCGCTTCGAGCAGCAGGACCTCTTTGCCGTGGCACCCACGTCCATCATCGGGCTCACCTCACGCTATTCGCTGGGTGAGACGGGGTCCGTCAACCTGATCGGCGTCTTCCAGCGTGAGGCCAGCGCCTTCAACCGCCCCCAGCTTGGCTTCGAGGCCAAGGCCAACATGGTGGGCGGCATCAGCACCGACCTCCACTTCCGTTCGGATGCCATCACGCGGTTCATGAATGGGCTGAGCAGCACACCGTCCACGGCGCCGTCCCGGCTCGACCTCAACGGCGAGCTCGCCTTCTCCAAGCCGGATCCCAACCGCTCCGGCGCGGCCTACCTCGAAGAGTTCGAACGCGATGTCGGCACGCCAATCTCGCTCTTCGAGCAGGTGTGGGAGTATGGCAGTGCGCCGCAGCGGCTGGATGGCGTGGATCCGCTGCTCGGGTTTGGCGCGGCCTTCGATACCGCGGACGCCGCGCAGCTGAGCTGGCAGAACCTCGTGCCTAACGACGCGGGCAAGCCATCCCGCTGGCGGCCGCAGGACATTGATTCCACCGTGGTGCTGGCGGGCAAGGGCGATCAGTTCGAGACCCTGCTCTGGCTCGGGCTGCAGGCCGACACTGCGGGCGGATTTCCGCGCAACGATGGCACCTTGCGCTGGGTGCTCGAGCCGCGTCCGCTCCGGCCCCGCTGGCGCTCGATCGTGACCTCGTTGAGCTCCACTGGCGTGGATCTGTCCCGCTCCGAGTACCTCGAGTTCTATGTCTACGAGTCAGGTGCCCATACAGCCGACTCGGCCCATATGCAGGTGATCATTGACCTGGGCAGCGTGAATGAGGATGCGGTGGCCTTTGCACCGGAAAGTCTCACGACCACGTCGGGCGACAGTCTGTACGCTGGCCGGCAGCTGGTGGGCGTGGGCCGGCTCGACACCGAACGCGGCAGCGACGGCATCTTCAATGCCTCTTCCGATGACATCGGCATTCTCGGTGACCGCCCCGACTCCATCAATATTGACGGGGCCTGGGTCTCCGGCGTGGAACTCTGTCATCGCGAGCTGCAGTCCTCGGTCCAGATCTTTCCGTGGGGCGACCTGGGGGCACGGTGTACCAGCGGCAATGGCCATCTGGACACCGAGGACCTGAACGGCGACAACCTGCTGAATGCCAGCGGCACGAATGAAAGCGTGTTCCGCATGGTGGTAGACCTCACGGACAGCACCTACATCGTGAAGGGTCGGGGCCAGAAGTATTTCGACCGGGATGGCCAGGGCGGGTGGACGCTGTACCGGGTGCCGCTGCACGGGCCCAATGCGCTGGAGATCGGCGCGCCGAATATCCGGCTCGTCCAGCAGCTCCGGCTTACCTTCGTGGCCCCGCCCGATGACGGCGGGCCTGACCTCACCGGTCGGCTGGCGCTGGCGCGGATGCGCTTCGTTGGCGCGCCGTGGAATCGCCGAGCCGAGACGCCGATTGCCGGCCTGAGCGGATCCACCGGCCTGCCCCACGGCGATGTGGTCGCGGCCATCGTGTCCACCGAGAACGTCGAGCTTGGATACACGCCGCCGCCCGGCGCCATCAATTCGCTCAACGACAAGAACGCGGGCTCCGGCCAGCTCACCCAGCAGATCAACGAGAAGTCCCTGCGCGTGATCGCGACGGACCTTGCGCTCAATGAACGGGCGGAGGCGTACGTCCGCTTCGCCTCCGGCGCCCAGAACCTGCTCAACTACAGCGAGCTCAGGGTCTGGGCACGGGGACACGGCGAGGGCTGGGAGCGGGGTGATCTCGAGGCGTTCGTGAAGCTGGGCAGCGACGACCGCAACTTCTACCTCTATCATGTGCCGGCCAGCACCACGTCGTGGGAGCCGGAGATGGTCATCGACCTGGAGGTCTGGCGCACGCTGCGCGCGGAAATCGAGGCGCGTTGGCTCAGGGGCGAGGCCCCCTCGGGCGCCGCCGAATGCGGCGGTGATCCGCTGGCGTATGTCGCCTGCCAGGATGGCTATATGGTGCAGGTAGGCAGCCCCGGCATCAATCCACCCAATCTGGCCTCGATCCAGGAGTTGTCTGCCGGACTCTATCGCGTGGCTGATAACGGTCCACTGCCGACGGCCGAAGTCTGGATCGACGACATCCGGGTCACCGAGCCGGTCTCGAAGATCGGCAAGGCCTACGCGCTCGACGCCCGGCTGTCTGCCTCCGACGTGGGAGACTTCAGCGTCTCGCTGATCGGGCAGGACGGCCAATTCCGCCAGATCGGCCAGTCACCCAGCTTCCGCACCAGCAACACCCTGCGATTCGGGGGCAATGTCCGGCTCGACCGGTTCCTTCCGGCATCGCTGGGGCTCGCCATTCCGGCGAGCGCGTCGTTTACGCGAGCCTCGGTGGATCCGCAGCTCATCAGCGGCACCGATATCCGCGGCGCCGCCCTCGAAGGCCTGCGGAAGCCGCGCTCGTGGGCGACGAACTACAACATCTCGCTGCGTCGCTCGGCGCGGGGCAGGGGCTGGCTGGTGCGCGGCCTGGTGGATCCTGTCGCCATCACGGCCTCGTTCGGGCAAGGCCTCGCGCAGTCGGAGTTGAGCCATGCCGAGAACAGCAGCACGAATTTCGTGGCATCGTACAACCTGCTGCTGGGCCGAAGCGGTCCCGTGCTGGACTTGAGCGGGATCCTGCCCGGCTTCCTGCGGAAGTCCGAGGCTGGAAAGGCGCTGTCGAAGGCCCGGTTCAGCTTTGCGCCCAGCAGCATCCGGCTGTCCAGCGGGATCGTGCGCGACCAGAATGAGCTTACCGCCTATCAGGTGCCGATTGTCCGTGATCTTGATACGACACGAGTTCCAACCTTTTCGCTGAACCATGTCTGGCGCAATGCTGCCGGCGTCAGCTGGCAGCCGCTCGGGATGCTCACCCTGAGTGCTGACCTCAGCAGCGCGCGGGACCTGCGGCACTACGCCGATTCCACCGAAATCGGGCGCCTCGCGTCACTCTCGCGCCGAAGCTTCCTCGGCATGGACGTCGGCGTCGAGCGGGACCGCCAGTTCGGCACCTCGGCCACGCTCACACCGGTCATCTCGAACTGGCTGCGGCCACGCTTCCTGCATCGGTCCGGCTTCACCCTCTCGCGCTACCTGACCAGCCGCCCACCCATCCAGGTTGGGGGCGACACGACCGGCGCGTTCGTGCTGCCCCAGACGCTCAATAACAGCCGGAGCGACGAGATCGGCGCCTCGGTGGATATCGGGCGACTGATCCGGGGCGTGGCGGGAGACTCCTCCGCCATCAACAAGGTGCTTGCCCGGGTGCGGCCGGTTGACGTGAGCTCCCGGCGGGTGCTCTCCTCGAGCTTTGATCTCGCGGCCTTTGATCCCAGCCTCAGCTACCAGTTTGCGCTGGGCGGCCTGGAGGATTTCCTCCAGCAATATGGCACCCGTGCCATCGGCGCATCCGATGTCACCGTCCGCACGGTGACGAGCGGCGCGGACCTGCCGCTGGGCGTCTCCTTTGCGCTCAGCTACAGCGAGACGGACGCGACGCGCTACCAGCGGATCACCGGCGCCACCCAGCCGCTCGTCTCCAGGCAGACCGAATGGCCAGCCGGCAATGTGCGATGGTCCCAGACCTTTACCGGCGGGCCAATCACGCTGCTGGCATTGGGCACCACCTTCCGGCGCCGAACCGGCCTCAGCGAGCAGCCCGCCGGCGACGCCACTACAGCGCGTAACGCCACCACGTCCACATCGCTTTCGCCCGACCTTCAGCTGGGCTTCCGGAACGGGATGAACCTCTCCGCCAGCATGTCGAGCGTCAACCAGCGCGACGAGCGAAATGGCACCTCCACGCTCCTGGACCAGAACAACTTTCTTGCGACGCTCTCCTACTCGTTCCGGCTGCCGGAGACGTTCAGCCGCGTGCGCAAGCGGGTCAACTCGTCGCTCCAGGCGCGGACCGACCATAGCACCACCTGCCTGATCAGCCAGGACGAGACCGACTGCGTGCAGGTCAGCGACACGAAAAACCAGGCGATCAGCGCCAACTTCAGCACCGACCTCGGCAACCTGCTCACGGGCGCATTCGAGTTCGGCTACCTTCTGAACGCGGCGGAGCACCTGAACCGCCGCCTCTCGACCATCTACATGACGATCAGCTTCAGGCTGGCCCTGTACGCAGGAGACCTGCGATGAACGTGGCAC
>DASSHL010000042.1:0-7965 GCA_035692845.1 Gemmatimonadales bacterium | reverse complement strand
ATCGCTGCGGCAGATTCTCGACGCCAGTCCTGATCGCGTGCAGCGGGCCCTGGCTGGACTGCACATCCGCCCCGATACCCGGGCGGAAACACTGACGCCGCAACAGCTTTGGGCCGTGATGCGAGGGCTCGTTGACGATGTGGACGGCCGGTGCTAGCTTTGTGAAACATTTCACAATAGGGCATGCCGAGAGTCGCCGAATCCACTATCCGTCGCCTGTCCCTGTACCTCCGGCTGCTTGAGGAGTTTGCCGCGCAAGGGATCGAGACGGTCAGCTCCGAGGCGTTGGCCGGGCGGGGCGGGACGACGTCCGCCCAGGTGCGGAAGGACCTGTCGTTCTTCGGGTCGTTCGGCAAGCGGGGGCTGGGCTATGCCGTGCCGGAGCTCATGGACCGGCTCCGTGATATCCTGGGGCTCAAGCGGCGCTACCGGGTAGGGATGGTCGGTGCGGGCAAGATCGGCAGTGCGTTGTTGCAGTACCACGGCTTTCGCCAGCGCGGCTTTGACATCGCCGCCATCTTCGATGTGGATCCGGCCAAGATCGGCACGCGCTGGAACGGGCTCACGGTCCAGGACGTGGCGACCATGGAAGAAGTCCTGGGTGCGGCTCCGGTAGACATGGCGGTGCTGGTGACCCCGGCTGATCCGGCCCAGCCCCTGGCCGACCGGCTGGTGAAGCTCGGTGTCACCGCCATCCTCAACTTTGCGCCGGTGCAGATCGTGGTGCCCGAGTACGTGGTGGTCAAGAACGTCAATCTTGCCCTCGAACTCGAGACGCTGAGCTACGCACTCCATAATCGCGCCGCTCGCTGACGCGATTACCTTTCGCCGCATGTCCGCTGTCCGCATCACCTCCGAAGTGACGCCCCTCGAATCGGTCCTGGTCCACACACCGGGGCCGGAGCTCGAAGCGGTCACGCCCGAGAATCGCGAAGACTATCTCTACGACGACATCATCGAGGTTGAGTCGGCGCAGCGCGAGCACCGCCAGTTCGTCGCGGTGCTGGAGCGGTTCAGCAAGGTGCTGCAGGTGCGCGACCTGTTGACCGAAGTCCTGCATGTGAAGGACGCGCGCGAATTCTTCGTGAGCCGCACCATGGACGTGGTGCCGTCCGAGCCGCTGGCCCAGCGACTCTCGGCGCTGCCGCCCGAGGAACTGGTGTCGATGCTGATCGAGGGCACCGAGGAAGATCCCGGCGCCATTTCGCGTGCACTCAATGAAGTACGGTACGCCCTGCCGGCGCTTCCCAATCTCTTCTTCCCGCGGGATATCGGCATGGTGGTCGGCAACCATACCGTGATCGGTTCCATGCGATATGGCATCCGGTGGACGGAAGAGCTGCTGGCCAAGACCCTGTTCCGCTTTCATCCTGCGCTCGCCAACGACGGCATTCTCTACGACGGCTCGGAGGAGCGGCGCAGCAACTACACCCTCGAGGGCGGCGACGTGCACGTCCTGCGCGAGGATGTGGTGCTGCTCGGCTTCAGCGAGCGGAGTTCAACGGCGGCGCTCGACCAGCTGTCGGAAGTGCTGTTCGCGTCCGGTGGCGTGGAGGCGGTAGTTGTGGTGGTGATGCCCAAGGCGCCCACCGCCATCCATCTCGACATGATCTTCTCGCAGCTCGACCACGGCCTGGGCATGGTCTATCCGCCCTTCTTTGTCGGAGCGGAGCGGTTGCCGGTGCTCCTCCGCCGTCGTGGCCAGGAAGGGGTGCGAGAGATGCCCAACCTCTTTGCGGCGCTCCGCGAGGTGGATATCCAGCTGGAGCCGGTATTCGCCGGCGGCGCGCATCGGCTCACACAGGACCGTGAGCAGTGGAGTTCCGCCTGCAATTTCCTGGCGGTGCGGCCGGGCCAGGTCATCAGTTATGCCCGGAACGTCGCGACCATCGAAGAGCTGCGGCAGTCGGGGTTCCGGGTGGTGGACGGCAACGAGTTCCTGCATGGCCATGATCCGGTGCGCGAGGGTGACAAGGTGGTGATCACGGTGGACGGGGCGGAGATTGTGCGCGGCGGCGGCGGGCCGCGCTGCATGACCATGCCGCTCAGGCGGGCCGACGCGTGATGGGAGTCGCCGTGCACCAGACCGGCACGCTGCTCGAGGGCGTGCTGGCCGAACTGCAGAAAGCGCCCTGCGCGTCGGCCGCGCTCTGCGAGCGGGTCCTCGGCTTGCCCCGGGCGCCGAAGACCGTGGCCGATCGGGTGGTGCTGGCCCTGCTGGGCGCCGACCCGCGCATCCGCCAGCTGGCCGACGGCCGTTGGGGATTGGTGGCGGCGGTGCAGGAATCGCCGGCGCTCGAAGCCTGCACGTTCGCGGTGGTGGACGTGGAAACGACAGGCATGCGCGCGTGGGGCGGCGACCGGATCACCGAGATCGCCGTGGTGGTGGTGCAGGGAAGCCGGCGCGAGCTGGTGCTCGATTCGCTGGTCAATCCCGAGCGCAACATTCCGTCCTTCATTGCGTCCATGACGGGGATCAGCGACGCCACGGTGCGTCACGCCCCCACGTTCGCCGACATTGCGGAGGACGTCCTCGCGGCGCTGGGCGGCCGCGTCTTCGTGGCGCATAACGCGCGCTTTGACTGGAGCTTCGTGGGCGCGGAACTGCATCGCGCGCGCGATGTCGCGCTCGACGGACCGATGCTCTGCACGGTGCGGCTGGCCCGCCGGCTGGTCAAGGAAGTGCGCTCCTGCTCGCTCGACAATCTTTCCCAGCATTTCGGCCTGGCCAACGAGGCACGTCACCGTGCGGCGGGCGATGCCGTTGCCACGGGAGAGCTGCTGCATCGCCTGCTGGACCTGGCCCACTGCGACGGAGCCCGGACGCTGCAGGATCTCGAGGCCATCTCGTCCCGGCGCGCTCCACGACGGCCGCGCAAGCGACCCGCGTCGCCCTCCGGGCCGCGCGCCGATTCGGTGCCCGAGGGGCCGGCATGAGCCTGTCCCGGAGCTTCATGGTCGGCGAGTTGCGCTGCCACACGCTGGAAGGCGGACTGCAGCGGCTCGATGGCGGCGCCATGTTCGGTGTGGTGCCCAAGCCGCTCTGGCAGCGGGCCATCTCACCGGATGAGCGGAACCGCATTCCCCTCGCGATGCGCTGCCTGCTGGTGGAGCATCCCGACGGCCTGGTGCTGATCGATACGGCGATCGGCACCAAGGACGATGCAAAGTTTCGCGAGATCTATGGCGTCGAGAACCCGGGCCACGTGGGCGAGAGCCAGCTCGAGGACGCGATCATCGAGGCGGGTCACCGGGTGGAAGACATCCGCTTCGTCATCAACACCCATCTGCATTTTGACCATGCCGGCGGCAACACCCGGCTGGAGCCGGCCAGCGGCGGCGGCGAGGCCGTGGCCCGGAACGCCTTCCCGAATGCAGCGTACGTGATGCAGCGGGGCGAGCTGGAGTTCGCCCGCAAGACCAACGAACGGACCCGGGCCAGCTACCTGCCCGCCAACTTCGAGCCCATTGCCAACAGCGGCCGGCTCCGGCTGCTGAATGGCGACCAGGAAATTCTGCCGGGCATCCACGCGCGTCTCACACCGGGCCACGTGCCGTGGCATCAGGCGGTGCTGCTGGAGAGCCGGGGCGAGACGGCGGCGTTCGTCGCGGATCTCGTTCCCACCTCGGCCCACCTCAAGCTGCCGTGGATCATGGGGTATGACCTCGAGCCGCTTCGCACGCTGGAGAGCAAGCGCAGCATGCTCCGGGAAGCGGTGCTGGGAGGATGGCGGCTCATCTTCGAGCATGATCCCGTGGTGGCGTGGGGCCGGCTGGTCCGCCGAGGAGCCTCCACCGAGCTGGAAGAGACCGAGGTTGTGACGGGACAACAGGTTGACACCGGCGGAGGCGCCGGCTAGCTTTGCCCCGTCAGAAGTGGGCCCGGGTTGGGCCCCACCCTCGAGCCCGCGCGCGGCGCGGTGCCACCGGGTCCAAGCGATGTTTCCGCGGGGAAAGCCCGCGGCGCAACGGACATCCGGAGTTTCATCGGATGTCCGTTTCTGTTTCTGACCCAAGCACAGAGGAGCGAGCCACTGTCCACAAATGACCGCGAACGCCGCACCAGGGTAAACCGGCAGATCCGGATCAGCCCGGTGCGAGTGATTGGCCCCGGCGGCGAGCAGCTGGGAGTTCTGCCGGTTGATGAAGCGCTTTCAGCGGCCCAGGAGCGGGGCCTCGACCTGGTCGAGGTGGCGCCCATGGCCCGTCCTCCCGTGGTCAAGATCATGGACTACGGGAAATACAAGTTCGAGGAAGCGAAGGCGGCGCGCGCCGCCAAGAAGAAGCAGCACGTGATCCAGCTCAAGGAAGTGAAGTTGCGGCCCAACATCGAGGAGCATGACTTCGACTTCAAGACCCGCCACGCGCGCGAGTTCCTGGGCGACGGCAACAAGGTGAAGGTCACGATGATGTTCCGCGGGCGGCAGCTGGCGCACGTGGAGATCGGCAAGGCGGTCCTCGACCGCGTGGCCACGACGCTCGGCGACGTGGGCAAGGTCGAGGCGGAAGCGCGGCTGGAAGGCCGCAACATGACCATGGTACTCGCGCCCCGGTAAGGCGCACGGAGAGCAGACAGCATGCCCAAGATGAAGACCAAGCGGGCCGCGGCCAAGCGTTTCAAGCGCACCGGAACCGGTGAGCTCAAGCGCTTTCACGCCAACCACAGCCACATTCTCACGAAGAAGTCGCGCAAGCGGAAGAACCGGCTCAAGAAGGGCGACCTCGTGAGCTCGGCGGACTACCCGCGCATCAACCGCCTGCTCAAGGCGTAAGGAGCCACCATGCCTCGCGTAAAGAGCGGCGTCGCGCACCACGCCCGCAAGAAGAAGATCATGAACGCCGCCAAGGGTGCCCGCGGCGGCCGCAGCAAGCTCTACAAGTCCGCCAAGGAAAATGTCGAGCGTGGCATGCGCTACGCCTACCGCGACCGGCGCAAGAAGAAGAGCGAGTTCCGGGCCCTCTGGATCACCCGCATCAACGCTGCCGCCCGGCTTCACGGGCTGAGCTACAGCCGGCTGATGGCCGGGCTCAAGAAGGCCGGCGTCGAAGTGAACCGGAAGGTCCTCGCTGACCTTGCCGTGCATGATGCCGACGCGTTCGGGAAGATCGCGGAGATGGCGCTCGGCGCCGAGCGCTAAGCGCTGAGCGCTAAGCGCGAAGCGCATGCCCACCGGCATCCCAGACCTCGACACCCTCCTCGCGCGGCTTCCGGGCATCGCTTCCATGGATGCCCGGGCACTCGAGGCGGAGCATACCGCCATCCTGGGGCGGAAGGCGGGCGCGCTCACCGCGCTCTCGCGTACCATCCCCACGCTTCCACCAGAGCAGCGCCGGGCCGTCGGCGCGGCACTCAATGAGGCCAAGGCCGCCTTCGAGGTGGCCTTCGAGGAACGCCGTACCGCCCTCGCTGCAGAGGCCAGGCGCCAGCAGGCAGCCGACGTGGATCTCACCATGCCGGCTCGGCATCGCTGGATCGGCAGCGTCCATCCCGTTACGCGCACCATCAACGACATCTGCAGCATTTTCCGCGAGCTGGGTTTCGTCATCGCGGTCGGGCCGGAAGTCGAGAGCGAATGGTACAATTTCTTCTCGCTCAATTTCCCGGCGGATCATCCCGCGCTCGACCTGCATGACACGCTGTATCTCGATGCGCCGCCCGAGGCGGGTGAGCACGGTGGCCGGCTGCTGCTCCGGACCCACACCTCGCCGGTGCAGATCCGCAGCCTGATTGGCCAGCCGCTGCCAGTGCGCGCGCTGATGCCGGGCATGGTCTACCGCAAGGACCCGTTCGACCCGTCGCACGCGCCCGCCTTCCAGCAGCTCGAAGGCCTCGCGGTGGACGAAGGGATCTCGTTCGTGGATCTCAAGGCCACGCTGGTGCACTTTGCCCAGCGTTTCTTCAGCGCCGATACCCGCACCCGCTTCCGGCCGTCCTACTTCCCGTTCACGGAACCGTCGGCCGAGATGGATGTCGAGTGCCAGCTCTGCCACGGCAGCGGATGCGGCGCCTGCAAGGGAACCGGCTGGATGGAGATCCTTGGCTGCGGCATGGTGCACCCGCGCGTGCTCGAAAACTGTGGAGTGGACGCGGAGCGCTACACCGGCTGGGCCTTCGGCATGGGTCCCGGTCGCATCACGATGAACCGGTACGGCATCACCGACATCCGCCACCTGTACGACGGTGACATGCGCCTCCTGCAGCAGCTCGCGGAGACGACATGAACATCTCCCGTCGCTGGCTGGAAGATTTCCTTCGGCGGCCGCTCGAGGCCCACGATGTGGCCGAACGGCTGGCCATGCTCGGTGCGCCAGTTGATGCCATTGAGCCGATCCATGCGGACCTTGGTGAGATCGTTGTCGCGCTGGTGGAAGCGGTGGGCCCCCATCCGGACGCTGACCGCCTGCGGCTCTGCCTGGTGAACGACGGGAGTGCTGAGCGGAAGCACGTCGTCTGCGGTGCGCCCAATGTCACTGCGGGCCATCGCTATCCGTTCATTCGAGTTGGCGGAGTGCTGCCGGGCGGACTCAAGATCGAGAAGCGGAAGATCCGCGGTCAGGTGAGCGAGGGGATGCTCTGCTCCGAACGCGAGCTGGGACTGGGGCAGGAGCACGCCGGCATCTGGGAGCTGACCGTGGACGCGGCGCCGGGCACGCCGCTGCTCGCCGTACTGCCACTGGCGGATGACCGGTTCGTCGTGGATGTGACGCCCAATCGCCCCGACCTGCTGGGTCACAAGGGTGTGGCCCGTGAGCTGTCGGCCTCGCTTGGCGTGCCGTTTCGGCTGCCTGAGATTCCGGGCGCTGATCCCCTGAGCCTCCCGCCGAGCCGCCGAGCCGCCGAGCCGACCGCAGCCGGCAATGTCCGAATAAGCATCGAGGACCCCGAAGGCTGTGCCCGCTTTCATGGCGCCGTCATTCGCGGCGTGAAGGTCGGTCCCTCGCCCGAATGGCTTCGGCGACGCCTGGAGTCGGTTGGCGCCCGCAGCATCAACAATGTGGTGGACGCCACCAACTACGTCATGCTGGAGCACGCGCAGCCAACCCACGCGTATGACCTGGGCAAGCTTCGTGGGCCAGCCGTCATCGCACGGCGCGCGCGGGACGGTGAGCGTCTCACCACGCTGGACAAGGTCGGCCGCGCGCTTGACGCCTCAATGACGATCATCGCCGATGTCGAGGGCCCCATCGGGATCGCCGGCGTGATGGGCGGGGCCGGGAGTGAGGTGGACGCGGGTACCACGGATCTCTTCCTCGAGTGCGCCTGGTTCGAGCCAGGCCAGGTGCGGCGCACCCGCCGCGCCCTGGGCCTCAGCACCGACGCGAGTTACCGCTTCGAGCGGGGCGTCGATCTCTGGGGCGCTCCCGAAGCGTTCCAGCGGCTCATTGCGCTTGTGCTGGCCGTTGCTGGTGGCAGCGTGGATGGCGAGCCGATTGATCTCTGGCCACGGGTCACTCATCCGCCGCGCATCTTTCTCCGGTTGGATCGTGTGGCGCAGGTACTCGGCCAGCCGCTCGACCAGCGCACGGTGGAGCGGCATCTCGTCGCCATCGGCTCCACGTGCGTCGCCAAGCCGGACGAGCGCCGGATTGCGGTGGACGTGCCGGGCTGGCGGCCCGATCTTCTGGAAGAGATTGACCTGATCGAGGAAGTGGCCCGGATGCACGGGTACGGCGCCTTCCCGTCCGAGCTGCGTGCGTTCCGTACCGGCGCCAAGGCCGATGCGCCGGAGGTCGCCGCGCTCTCGCGGGTTCGGAAGGCCATGGCCGACCAGGGGCTGCACGAAGTGATCACGCTGCCGCTGGTGGCGCCCGAAGGGAGCGGCGGCATCACGCTGCTCAACCCGCTGTCCGCCGAGGAGAGCCAGCTCCGCAGTGCAATCCTGCCGTCACTTGGCCGTCAGGCCGAGCGGAACTGGGCCGCGCTGACGCGCGACATTCGCCTGTTCGAGGTGGGAACCGTCTTCG
>DASSHL010000041.1:0-8212 GCA_035692845.1 Gemmatimonadales bacterium | reverse complement strand
CCCTCTTTCTTCTTCCATTCCACCAGGCGCCCCTCTTCCATCGTGGGCGAGAGCGCCTCCATGACGACCTTGGTTGCCATTGGTACCGTCGTAAGTCGTAAGTATGCGTCAAGAGCTGAACGCCTTCAGCCTTCAGCTTTCCGCCTCCACGTACATCACCTTGCGAACCGTCGCCGCCACCGTGTCGGGATCAGGCTTGGCCGCCTTCTCCAGCGCGCGGTTGTATGGCATCGGGACATCGGCCTGGGTTACGCGGAGGACCGGTGCGTCGAGCTCGTCGAAGATATTTTCCTGGATTTCATAGGCCACCTGCGCACCAACGCCCGCAAAGGGCCATCCTTCTTCCACGATAACGCACCGGTGCGTCCGGCTCACCGATTCGAAAATCGCCTCGGTGTCGAGCGGCCGGATGGTGCGAAGGTCCAGCACTTCCGCCGAGATGTCTTCCTGGGCCAGCTTGTCGGCAGCCTTGAGCGCCACCGACAGGGTCTTCGAGTGGCACACCAGCGTGACATCACTGCCTTCACGCTTGCGGTCCGCCTTGCCGATCGGAATGGTGTACTCGCCCTCGGGCACTTCGCCCTTGGTGTTGTACAGCATTTCCCCTTCCATGAACACCACCGGGTTGTCATCACGGATGGCGCTCTTGAGCAGCCCCTTGGCGTCGGCCGGCGTCGCCGGCGCAATCACCTTGAGGCCGGGAATGTGCGCGTACCAGGACTCGAAGGCCTGCGAGTGCTGCGCCCCGAGCTGCAGCGCCGCGCCGCCTGGGCCGCGGAACACAATGGGGCAGCCGATCTGGCCGCCCGACATGTAGCGCACCTTGGCCGCCGCATTCACCACCTGGTCGATGGCGAGCAGCGCAAAGTTCCAGGTCATGAATTCGATGACCGGCCGAAGCCCGGTCATTGCCGCACCCACGCCGATCCCGGCAAATCCGAGTTCCGCGATGGGTGTGTCCACGATCCGCATGGGGCCGAATTCTTCCAGCAAGCCACGGCTCACCTTGTAGGCGCCGTTGTACTCGGCCACTTCCTCACCCATGAGGAACACGTTCTCGTCACGGGCCAGTTCTTCGCGGAGCGCCTGGTTCAGCGCGTCACGATAGGTCAGGACCGCCATCAGGATTCCCCCTCCGGAGCGTAGACGTCAGTGTGGAGTTCCGACAGCTCCGGTTCAGGCGATTCCTCGGCGAATTTTTCGGCGTCGGTCACCTCGGCCGCGACACCCTTTTCCAGTTCGGCCATGCTATCGTCGTCGAGCAGGCCGGCGTCGCGCATGCGTGTGGCCAGCACTTCAATCGGGTCTCGCTGCTGGTACTGCTCCACTTCGGCCTTGGTGCGATACGTGCCGTGCGCCGCGTCGGACATCGAGTGGCCGACGTAGCGGTAGGTACGGATCTCCATGAGCGTCGGGGCGGACTCCTCGCGCGCCCGCTGCACGGCGGCGTCGGTGGCGTCCTTGACGGCGAGCACGTCCTGTCCGTCCACCGCGACGCCGGTCATGTTGTAGCTCGCGGCGCGCTCGAAGAGGTCGGTGATGGCGGCCGCGCGGCCAACGGCGGTGCCCATGCCGTAGCCGTTGTTTTCCATGACGAAGATGGCCGGCAGCTTCCAGAGCCCCGCCATGTTCAGCGTTTCGTGGAACGAGCCGATGTTGGCAGCGGCCTCGCCGAAATAGCAGAGAGAGACCTGGTCAGTGCCGCGGTACTTGGCCGAGAAGGCGAAGCCGGCACCAAGGGGAATCTGGCCGCCGACGATGCCGTGGCCACCCATGAAATTGATCGAGGTATCGAAGAGGTGCATCGAGCCACCCTTGCCGTGCGAACAGCCGGTGGCCTTGCCATAGAGTTCGGCCATCACGCTCCGCGCCGACATCCCGCGCGCGAGCGCCTGCCCATGCTCGCGATACGCGCTCACGACGTAGTCATCATCCCGCAGTGCCGCGAGGGTGCCCACCGCCACCGCTTCCTGGCCAATGTAGAGATGACAGAAGCCGCCGACCTTGCCGAGACTGTAGGCCTCGCCCGCCTTCTCCTCAAACCGCCGGATGAGCAGCATCTGGCGCAGCCAGTGTCGCCACTCCGCCGCCGTGGCTTCGCTCACTTCGGTTTCCTTGCGCGACCGTGTCGCCGTTCCCGCCATTACGTGGTCCTCTGCTGGGCCCGGGCGCGATCCACCTGCTCCCAGGCATGGTACGAACTGCGCGTGAGCGGGCTTGCCTCCACATGGGCGAATCCCATGCGCAGGCCCGCCTCCCGCAGCTCCGCGAATTCCTCAGGGGTGTAGAAGCGCGCCACCGGCAAGTGTCCGTCACTGGGCCGGAGGTACTGCCCGAGCGTTACGATATTGACGTCGGCACGCCGGAGATCCCGCAGGCAAAGCAGGATTTCATCCCACTCCTCGCCCATGCCGAGGATGATGCCGCTCTTGGTGAGCGCGGCGCTGCCGCCGAGCGCGCGCGCCGTGCGAAGCACCCGAAGTGCCCGGTCATAGCGTCCACCGGGCCGGGCCAGCCGGTAGAGGCGCTCGGTGGTTTCGAGGTTGTGGTTCAGGATGTCCGGCGCTGCATCCATGACGATTGCGAGTGCGCGCTCCGATCCCTTGAAGTCGGGAATCAGGACTTCTACGGACGTCTCGGGCAGCCGCTCGCGAATGGCCTCGATGCAGCCCGCGAACGCTTCGGCGCCACCATTCGGGAGGTCATCGCGATCCACCGAGGTGATGACGACATGGCGCAGCCCCATGCGGGCGACCGCCTCCGCCAGGCGCAGCGGCTCGAGTGGATCGAAGGCCGCCGGTGTCCCATGGGCCACCGCGCAATAGGTGCAGTTGCGGGTGCAGACGTCACCCAGGATCATGAAGGTGGCCGCCCGATGATCCCAGCATTCGCCGATGTTGGGGCAGCGAGCCTCCTCGCATACAGTGTGCAGGCCCAGCTCACGCATGGTCCGCTTGAGATGCGCGTAGTTGGGCCCGCCAGGCGGCTGTACCTTGAGCCAGCCGGGCTTTCGCACCGGTGCCGCTGGAGCGGCGGAAGCGCGCGTCAGCTGTACGAGGGATGCTGCCACTTCACTCTCCGTTCTGAACGGAGAAACTTAGTCAGGTAAGGGAGGCTTGTGTATGGTCAGAAAAACAGCATCATCCCCGCTGCCACGGTCACTGCCCGGTTATCCTGCGTCGCCGAGTTGTCATCGAGCGTCCAGGCCTCGGTCACTTCTCCCACGACTTTGAGCGATCGGGTGGCCTGATAATATGCCCCGAGTGTGGCCGCGCGATTGGTGGTGCGGAAGTAGGGCTCGCCACTGGCCGCGCGGATCCGGCTGGCGCCCAGCGCCAGCCCGAGCGTCAGCGCGCCCTCGTGCGGTTGAAAGGTGAGCTGGCTGTAGAGACCTTCGCTGGGCCGCAGTGCCACGCTCGACAGGTCCGCCGTACGACCGTCCCGGAAGAGCAGCGTAGCGCCGATGCCCCGGCCCGAATAGCCGTGCGCCGAGAAGGTGAACTCGTCCACGTGCGCGCGCGCGCCCGCCGACGCGCCCCACGCCGTGGCGCTCGCGTCGAGCTGGGTATCATGTTCTGGCTGCAGCAATCCCGACAGCCACAGCGACACGCCGCCACGTTCCCACCGAAGCTCGCTCTCGAGCCGCGGTGCAATCAGCTCATCAAAGTTGTTGTTGGTGCTGGGATCGAAGAGCGCCAGCGTCAGCTGCACGGCCCGGCCTGCTGGCGTGCTGTAGGCGACTTGCGCATTGAACCCGGGATAGATGTAACCGTACCCGCTGTGGCCGAGTGTCGTCCCGCCTGGATTGCCGGCGATGCCGCCCGTTGCGCCGGTGCCGAAGAGCGACATGTCGCCCAGCATGCTCTGGCGCCCGAAGACGCCGACCTCGCGCCCCGCCAGCAGGCGGCCCCAGTGGCCTGCGACCGAGACGTACGCCTGCCGCAGATCGATCCTCGCTCCGAGCCCTTCCTCGTCGTCATGCCCACCGGACGTCTGGACCACCGGTGCAAGGCCGAAATGAGCCGTCAGCTCGGCCGAGCCCTCGGTGCCCTTGGCATCGAACACGGCGAACGCCGGCAGGTAGCCCGAGCGCACGGCCGATCCCTGGTGTCCGGTCATCACCAGCGTACCAGGCGTCGCCGCCTGGCCGTCATCACTCTCGTGCTCGAAGACGTAGAACGCGCCCACGTTGCCCGCAAACGTGAAGGTCCATCCATCCGGCGTGGCCAGGCGCACCTGCGCCTCGGCGGTGCCGACGCCCGCGACCAGCACCAGCAGGAGGCACGCCAGCACTCTGGGCATCAGGGCTCCTCGAGAAGTTGTTCGATATACGCGCGGAATGAAGCCACCTGCTGCTGATGCATCGGACCGGTGCTGGCCCCGTAGAAGCCGGCGTACACCCGGCGCACGCGGCCGTCCCGCCCCAGGAAAATTGTCGTTGGATAGGAGGTGAAGCCGGTCAGCTGCGGCAGCGTCGCGGCCGTGGCCTCGACCGTGTTGGTGCCGCCCAGCAACAGGGGAAACGGAATCTGGTGCCGAGCCCGGTAGCGTCGTAACAGGGCGGCATCGACGCCAGTGTCGCCTGAAACTTCGTAGGCAATCCCTACTATCTCGAGACCGCGTCCATGATACTCGTGCCAGAGTCGCACCAGCTCGGGAGCGGCCTCCTGGCAGGTGGGACACCACGTGCCGAAGATGTCGACCAATACCACCTTGCCGCGGAAACGCGCGTCGTCGTTCCGGACCAAGTTGCCGTTGACATCGCGAAACGCGAACCGGAACGGTGCGGTCGTGTCCGCCTGTGTCAAGCTGGTCGGAGGGCGCAAGTGGGGGCGACCGGTACTGCGCACGGCCGTGAAGGGGGTTTGCGTGCTCAGCCCGGCATGAAACGTCCCACGCAGTGTGTCGCCCTCGAGGTGCGCAGTGAGCAGGTACACGAACGAGCCATCGAAATGACTCATGGCCACGCTGTCGCCTTCGAGCTCTCCCTGGAAAGTCCCGTAGTCTCCGGTGTTGGAGATGACAGTGCCCTGCAGGCCGTTGGAACCATCTTCGAAAAGCAGCACCCGCGGACTGCGGCGTTCGCCGGACACGAAGGTCGCATCCCACCGGCCCGCGAGCCGTGCGGGCACACGCGCCGGGTCCCATGTTCCACGCGTGGCGTGAAACGGGATGACGCGGGGGCCGCGGTTGCCCACGTTGCGATAAAATCCCGCGAGCGTGTCATCGCTGCAGGTCGCGGCGACGCTCGCCGCGTAGTCGGCAATCTCCAGGCGGACTGAATCACCAGCCTGGCGCACGCCGCTCAGTGGTCCACACGAGTCAGCGTTGCAGATGCGGCCGGTCAGCTGGCCGGAGCTGTCAGCGAGCTGAAGTGAGAACCGGAGCTCGCCGCCGGCCAGCGACAGCGCGGCCCGCCATGGACCGGCCAGGCCGGCATGGCATGGCGCGGTGATCGCGAGCGCCAGCAGGAGCGAATTCATTCCTTGGGCAGGTATTGCTCGCCCGCGCGCACATCCGCTGCAATCGCGTTGCCGCGCCACGGGGCGGGGCAGGCAAAGGCGGAGCTGTAGGCGCAGAACGGATTGCGTGCACGGTTGAAGTCGAGCCGCCAGTTGCCGCCCCCGGCCGGTACCAGTGAGACGAACCGTCCGGCAGGGTACGTGCTGTCTCCGTTGGTCGAGTCACGGAAGTAGATCTCGAGATCGGATTCTCCCGAGCCCGGGTCGGGCAGGCGCATCACCGAGAGCCGCACTGGCTTGCCGGCAATCGGCACGACCACTGATCCTGCCTCGTCCGCCATGACCTCGACGCCTTCTGGCGAAAGCACCAGCCGGGATCTCGCTGAATCCGGCGGCTGCAGTGGCCCGATAAAGCTGAGCGCGGCATCGTAGGGATACCAATGCGGCGCGCCGCGGGCGCGGGTGCTGTCGAAGATCGTTACGACTGGCCGGGCTGCGGTGCCACCGGACACGATGGCGTATGATCCGAGCCTGAGGGGCCGACCGCGTGGCAGAGTCCGGCGCCCTTCGGGCCCGGTCAGCGCCACGACGCCATCGTCGTTTGCAATCGTATGCGGGGCCAACCCGGGCAACGCCAGGTCGGCCTGCGCCTGGCCCAGCCGGAGACCCTGACCCACCGGCAACTGCGCCACGGCAGCATACGGCGAAACCGGCGAAACCCGCAGCCATTCGGTGAAGGCCTCCCGTTCTGCGCCGACCAGGGCCGCGCCCTGCGCATCCGCTGGCCCCACTGTGGCGGAAGCGAGCAGGCACAGCACCGCAAGCATGCGCGGGAGTCCACGTCCAGCAGCCTGTTTCCATTTCATTGGCGTATCCTACCAGATCCACATGCGCGACGGATCCAGCACTTTTGCATGTTCATGCACTGGATCGCGACGGATCATCTGTTTCAGGAGTGTGGCGGTGATCGCGGCGAGCAGTATGCCGTTCCGGCCATGGCCAGTGGCATACCAGAGGTGGGAAAGGTCGGGTGCCGGCCCTACGATGGGCAGGCCGTCCGGCGTCACCGGCCGGAGGCCCGCCCAGCTTCTGCTCTCCGGCCGCGCGCCGAGGGGAGGGCAGAGTTCGCGCACGGCAGACCAGATCCGCTGCTGGCCGGAGTCGGTGACACTGGCATCAAATCCGGCATACTCCATCGTTGAGCCGATGAGCGCTTCGTTGCCGCGCGCCAGGACGTAGCCGTGATCATGGTAGAGGATGGCGCGCGGAGTGTCGCTGGGCCAGGCAAACGCCGCCATCTGGCCGCGCACCGGTTCGACCGACAGCGGCCGCGGCAGTCCTTCGATCCGGCCAGACCAGGCTCCGCCGGCGATGATGATATCGTCGCCAGAGAAACGCTCGTCGGCCACCACGGCCACCGCCTTGTCGCCGTCGCGCTCCACCCGGCGCGCGGTCTGGCGCACCAGCACCGCACCATGCTGGACTGCGTCTGCCAGGAGCGCATTCACCAGGCTTACCGGGTCAAGTGCGCCGTCCTGTGGCGACCAGAGCGCACCCAGCGGTGTCCGGAGCCAGGGCCACTGATTTCGCACTTCATCGGCATCGAGCCAGTCGCAGCGGTGGCCCTGCTGCCGCTGCCAGGCGACTGCCGCCTTGAGGCCGGATGCGTCGGCCTCGTCGAAGGCGACCCGGGCAATGCCTTCACGCCAGAGACCGATATCGATGCCCGTCGCATCCTGCAGCTCCGCGGCGAGCTCTGTGTAGCGGTCTCGGCTGGCCACGCCGAGCTCGTACAGTGATTCGTTTCGTTCGCTTTCAATCTGAGGTGCCAGCATGCCGGCGGCCGCCCGCCAGGCAGCTCCCTGCGCCTCGGGCCGGTCAAGCACCAGGACCCGCCGCCGCTCGCGGGCCAGCTCGCGGGCGCACGCCGCTCCTATCGCACCGCCGCCAACGATGATAACATCATAACTGGAAGTCACTTGGTGCCTCGACGAAACTTTATGAAACATCGGGGCGTATGGAGACGCGACCGGCCACCTCGGAGGAAAATAGCATGGTCCGGAGCATCCTTGGTTTCTCGGTATTCGCAGTTATCGGCGTGCTGGCACTGAAGTTGTTCTTTGGCTTCTTCGGCTGGATCCTGTCGGCGATCTTCACGGTGCTGGTGTGGGCGTTCTTCGGCTGGGTGTTCTACCTGATCCTCAAGGCGATCGCGCCGGACACGGCGGCCCGTCTCCGCGAGCTTATCAGCGGCAAGACGGGCTGAGGAGACTCAGCCTGGCTGGACGGTCTGCGCCTGATTGACGCCGAGCGCAGGCCCGCCCAGTGCCCGCCGCGCCCTCCAGAGATCCCGCGCGGCTTCCAGCGGTGCAATGCGGCTGGGCCGGGGCCGGCGATCATGGCGTTCGGGGGCCCGGAGGCTTTCGATCTGGCGCGCGTGCCGGGCCGCAATGGCCAGCAGCTCGGCGCGCGCCGCCCAACCTTCTGTCTGCAGAAGCCGACCGGGCCGTTCCCGCGCTGCGTGACGCAGGGCGATGAGCCGGAACGCTGCGTATCCACTCACCACATCGCGGACCCCTGGCACCCGGACGCGCCGGCCCAGCAGCACCGGCGCCAGCCGCCGGAGCCAGCGCCGGGCACGTGACTGCTCGCCGTTCAGCTGTCCTTCGGCCACGACCAGGTCTGCCCCGCTGTCAAGCCGCCGCACGATGTCCGGCAGCACATCCGCATCATGGGTGAAGTCGGCATGC
>DASSHL010000040.1:0-2820 GCA_035692845.1 Gemmatimonadales bacterium | reverse complement strand
ACCCCATACGGTGTGCACGGGCGAAAGCCGGTCGGGTCGCCGATGGCCACCTTGCCGACGTTGACGGGATGAAAACCGTCTACGTCCTTGGCTGGATCGAGTCGCAGCAGCACTTCGCGCTCGTCGAGGTGCTTCGGCAGGGGCAGCTGCACCAGGATGCCGTGAATGGCGGGATCCCGATTGAGCCGGTCTACGGTGTCGAGCAGCTCGGCCTGGGATATCTCCGCGGGCAGGCGGATGGTTTCCGAGTGCATGCCGGCGTCAGTGCATGCCTTGCCCTTGGACCGGACATAAACCTGGCTGGCGGGGTCGTCGCCCACAATGACCACGGCGAGTCCTGGCTGGTGCCCGGAGGCCGCGAGGCGCGTCACGTCTGCTGCTACTTCGTCGAGGATGGTGCGAGCCAGCGCCACGCCGTCAATGATGCGTGCGCTCACCTGGCCACGCCGACGGCACGAGTCTCCCGAATGACCACGACGCGGATCTGGCCGGGATACTGCAGCTCGCTCTCGATGCGGCGTGCGATCGCCTCGGAGAGCTGTACCGCCGCGGCGTCATCAATCCGCTCCGGCGTCACGATGACGCGCACCTCGCGGCCTGCCTGGATGACGTTGGTCTTCTCCACGCCCTGGAAATCCTTGGCAATTTCCTCGAGCCGGGTGAGCCGCTTGACATAGGTCTCGAACGCCTCGCGACGGGCGCCGGGCCGAGCGCCGCTGATGGCGTCGGCAGCCTGCACCAGCACCGATTCGGCGGAGTCGTGCGGCACGTCGTCATGATGCGCCTCGATGCAGTTGATGACGGCTTCCGTCTCGCCATAGCGCCGCGCCATTTCCACGCCCAGCTGCACGTGGGTGCCCTCGTTTTCGTGGGTGAGCACCTTGCCCACGTCGTGCAACAGGCCGCCTCGCTTGGCAAGGGCCACGTCAAGCTTCAACTCGGCCGCCATCATGCCAGCGAGCCAGGCCACTTCCTTGGAATGATCGAGGATGTTCTGGCCATACGAGGTGCGGTAGCGCATCCGGCCGACCAGCTTGACGAGTTCGGGGTGCAGGCCGTTGATGCCGGTCTCGAATGCCGCCTGCTCGCCCAATTCCACCAGCTGGCCTTCCAGTTCCTTCCGGCACTTGTCTACCAGCTCCTCGATGCGTCCCGGATGGATGCGACCGTCCTGGATGAGCTGTTCGAGCGAGCGGCGCGCCACTTCCCGGCGTATCGGATCGAAGCAGGAGATGACCACGGTGTCGGGCGTGTCATCGATGATCACGTCCACGCCAGTGGCGGTCTCGAAGGCACGGATGTTCCGGCCCTCGCGCCCGATGATGCGGCCCTTCATCTCGTCACTGGGCAGCGTGACGGTGCTGACCGTGGTTTCCGAGGTGTGCTCGGCGGCAAGACGCTGCGCCGCCATCGCGATGATGCGCCGTGCTTCACGGTCGGCTGAGCGACGTGCCTGTTCCTTGATGTCGCGGGCCAGCGCACTGGCCTGGCCGCGGGCTTCATCTTCCACCCGCTGCATCACCTCGCGCCGGGCCTCGTCGGTAGTGAGGCCCGCAATCCGCTCGAGGCGCTGCCGCTGCTGCTCTTCCAGCCGGTCGACACCGGCGGTGCGTTCCCGAAGTTGCTCCTCGCGCTGGGCGAAGGTTTCCTGCTTCCGCCCGAACTCGCGCTCCCGCGCCCGGATCTCTTCCAGCTTCTGGTCCAGTTCCTTGCCCTGATTCTCGGTCCGGCGTTCCAGACGCTCGAATTCCTCGCGCCGGCGACCCAGCTCCTTCTCGGCTTCATCGCGCAGCTTCAGCGCATCGGCCTTGGCCGCGAGTGCCGCCTCGGCGCGCAGGCGCTCCGCCTCGCGCGCTGCACCAGTGCGGGCCGCCTCGGCGTCCGCGTTGGCCCGGTTGAGGATTCCCTCCGCACTGCGACGCTGGCGGCCGGCATAGACAGACACGACGATCACGCCGGCAAGGATGCCCAGCACGAGTCCTGCGCCGATCGGTATGAGCAGGGACGGATTCATCCACGGTCTCCCTGAAACAGCAATATCAGATGGCGGGCGCGCGCGGTGCCCGGTTGCCGCGCTTGGCTGGCGGCAGGAGCCGGGCGACGTCCTCGGCGAGGGTCGTCAGGCGGCCCGCGATCTCGCGGTCGCCACGCCGGGCCTGGAACAGTTCGTCGGTGATGGCAAGCGCGGCGAGAATGGCGGCCTTGTGGCTCTCGACCGCTGGCATCGAATCCTTGACCCGCTTCAGCGCGGCGTCCAGGTATGCGGCGACTTCACGGGTGTACTCCGGCGGGAGGTCGGACCGGACCGAGAGTTCCTCGCCGCCGATGACCACCCGCACCGCGCTCCGCTGGGCGCTCATGTCACGCCTCCCGCCTGCTCCTCGAGGAACGAAAGCCGCCCCACCAGGGACTGTACCCGCTCGCGCGCAGCATCCACCCGGTGGCGAAGCACCTGGTTCTCGGTCTCGAGCTGCACCACGCGATCACGGGTGGCCCGAGGCGTGGGCCCGCCAGCGCTTGCCGATGCCTGCTGCAGCTGCTGCAGCTCAGACTCGGCCTTGAGGGAGCGGCGGCGCCAGGCCCCCAGTTCATCGAGCAGGTGCCGCACCAGGGTCTCGACTTCGTCCACGGCCTTGAGGTCCGGCCGGTCGTACGCGTATGCCACGGTGCCTCCGCGGGTCACTGTTCCCGGCGCCGCACTCCCGTCTCCCGCTCGAGGGCGGTGAGGAGCCGGGCTTCGGCGCGGTCCACTTCAGCAGACTCCAAGGTGCGGTCCGGCGCCCGGAAGCGCAGCCGCAAGGTCAAGCTTCGGGTGCCGGC
>DASSHL010000039.1:0-3440 GCA_035692845.1 Gemmatimonadales bacterium | reverse complement strand
CTCCTCTCCGAGGAGGAGCGCGCGGTGCGCGACACGGTTCGCGCATGGGTGGATGAGCACCTGATTCCGGTGATTGGCGAGGCATACATCGAGGGGAAGTTCCCGAAGCAGCTGGTGGCGGGGATGGCGGAACTGGGCTTTTTCGGCGCCAATCTTCCCGAAGAATATGGCTGCGCCGGGCTCAACAACGTGGCCTACGGGCTCATCATGCAGGAACTGGAACGGGGCGACTCCGGCATCCGCTCCTTCGCGTCGGTGCAGGGCGCCCTGGTGATGTATCCGATCTTCGCCTTTGGCAGCGACGAACAGAAAAAGGAATGGCTCCCGAAGCTCGCGGCTGGCCAGGAAATCGGCTGCTTCGGGCTGACCGAGCCCGATTTCGGGTCCAATCCGGGTGGGATGATCACCACCGCGAAGAAGACTGGTGACGGCTGGGTGCTCAACGGCACCAAAATGTGGATCACCAACGGCTCCCAGGCCACCGTGTCCATCATCTGGGCCAAGACCGGCAGTGTGGATGATCCGTCGTCCATCCGCGGCTTCATTGTTCCGACCAGCACCGCGGGTTACACCGGCAAGGACCAGAAGGGGAAGCTCTCGCTCCGCGCCTCCGACACCAGCGAGATTCACCTGCAGGACGTCCACGTTCCCGACTCGGCGCTGCTGCCCAGGAGCGGCGGGCTCAAGAGCCCGCTCATGTGCCTCACCCAGGCGCGTTACGGTATTGCGTGGGGCGGCATCGGCGCCGCGATGGCGTGCTACGATGAGGCGCTGCGCTACGCCAGGAATCGCGTCATGTTCGACAAGCCGATTGCGCAAACCCAGATCCAGCAGGTGCGGCTGGTGGACATGCTGACCGAGATCACCAAGGCGCAGTTCATGACGCTGCAGCTGGGCCGGCTGAAGGACGCCGGGACCATGACCTTCGACCAGGTCTCCATCTGCAAGCGCAATAACGTAAGCATGGCGTGCGATGTGGCTCGTGAAGCCCGCCGCCTCCTCGGTGCCAACGGCATCCTCGCCGAGTACCACTCGATGCGCCACATGGCCAACCTCGAGTCGGTGTACACGTACGAGGGTACCCACGACATGCACTCGCTGATCGTGGGGCAGGCGGTGACGGGGCTGTCAGCCATCTAGGGGTTAGGGATCAGGGGTTAGGGGCGAGGGCGGAAAGCCTGACCTCGTGGCTCAACGCTGGTCCCCAACCCTGATCCCCAACCCCTGGCCTCTAGTCCCTGGTCCCTGGTCCCTAACCCCTTCCCTCATGCATATCGCCGTTCCCATCAAGCGCGTTCCCGACACCGAAACCCGGTTCACCATTGCCGCCGACGGAAAGTCGGTCGACACCACCGGCCTCAAATATGACATGAGCGATTTCGACGGCTACGCGGTCGAGGTGGCGCTGCAGCTGGCCGAGAAGCACGAGGGCAGCGAGGTCACGGTGGTCTCGCTGGGGCCCGATGCAGTGCAGGAGACCATCCGCAAGGCGCTGAGCATGGGCGCCACGCGCGGCATCCAGCTCAAGGCGGCCGACATTCCATTCGACGGTTTTGCCATCGCGCAGGCGCTCGCTTCGGAACTGAGAGAGGGCAACTACGACCTGATCCTCTTCGGCCGTAATTCCACCGACTCAGCCAACGGCGTGGTGGGCACCATGACCGCCGAATTGATGGACCTTCCCTGTGTTACCGCCATCTCCGAACTGCACATCGACGGCAATCGCGGTACGGCGCGGCGTGAGCTGGAGGGCGCAGCCGAGATGGTCGAGTTCCCGCTTCCGGCGGTACTCACCATTGACGAGGGCATCGCGCGCCCTCGCCTGCCCGGACTCAAGGGGATCATGGCCGCGAAGAAGAAGCCGATCGAAGTACGCGAGGCCGCGCTGGGCCGGCCCGACCTGGTGATCGAGAAGATGGCACTGCCCCCCGAGCGCTCGGCGGGAAGGATCGTGGGCGAGGGGCCCGGCGCAGTGCCCGAGCTGGTGCGCCTCCTCCAGACTGAAGCGAAGGTGCTCTGATGGCCGACATGCTGGCGTTTGCCGAGGCGCGCGGCGGCGAGCTGCGGAAGGTGGCGCTCGAGGCGGTGACTGCTGCTCGCCGGGCGGCCGACGCCACCGGCGGCGGGTCTGTCGCAGCACTCCTCATCGGTCCGCCCGGCATTGGCAACCACGCGCCCGAACTTGGGAGGGCCGGTGCCGACCGGGTGCTCGTGGTGGAGCACGAGGCGCTTGCGCACTGTCTTCCCGAGGTGTTCGCTGCGACCGCGGCCAAGGTGATCGGCGACGGCGGGTTTCGCGCCGCCTTCTTCTCCGCATCGGCGGAGGGCCGGGATCTCGCACCAAGGGTGGCTGCGAAGCTGAAGGTGAGCATGGCGGCAGATATCACCAGCTTCGGTTTCGACGGCGACGCAATGACGGCGATGCATCCGGTGTACATCGGGAAGGCCATCGTCACCGAGCGGCTCACCGGCGCGCCCGCCATCGTGACGCTGCGTCCCGGCGCCATCGACGCGGTTGAGACAGCGAAGCCAGGCACCGTCGAAGCCATCTCGCCCGCGATGGATCCCGCCTCCGCGCGCGTGCGCGTGAAGGAAACGGTCGAACAGAAGGGTGCGACGCTGGACCTCGGGGAAGCGCCCGTGATCGTGAGCGGCGGGCGTGGGCTCCGTGCGGCCGAGAACTTCAAGCTGGTGGAAGAACTTGCCGCAGCCTTCGGCAACGCGGCGGTGGGTGCCACACGCGCCGTGACCGATGATGGCTGGCGCGCGCCCACCGACCAGATTGGCCAGACCGGCCGCATGGTGAGTCCTGATCTTTATGTGGCGGTCGGCATCTCGGGTGCGGTGCAGCACCTGGCCGGCATGCGCACCTCGCGCGTCATCGTGGCAATCAACAAGGACAAGGACGCGCCGATCTTCAAGATTGCGGATTATGGCATCGTGGGCGACCTGTTCGAGGTGGTGCCGGTGTTGACTGAGGCGGTGCGGAGGGCGAGAGGAGCTAAGAGCTAAGAGCGCTAGCCTCGCTCGGCCCTCAGCCCTCAGCCCTCAGCCTGCTGTGACATCGCAGGGCGAGGAAGACGCCCACGATGCCGTACGCCGTGTTACCTTCCCCAATACCACCGTCTCACGCGTGACCCCCCTCCGCAGGAGGCCTCCCATGGCCGATTCCTCCGTGCCCCAGCTCGGCGCGCACTTCCTGGGCGCTGACGGACACCTGCACGTGATCAGCGAAGTCCTGGAGCAACTGGCGTCGCCCATCCTGTCCGGGCTCTACACCGTGCGGGACCAGCGCGGCTTTCACTTCACCATTCACATGGCAGCCGAACACAACCTGGCCCAGAGCCCGACCGAATGGGTCGAGGTCCATGTGCTGGATAAGCATACGATGACGCCGGGAGAACGGGATGCGGTGGGGAAGGGAGCATAGAGCTATGAGC
>DASSHL010000038.1:0-4506 GCA_035692845.1 Gemmatimonadales bacterium | reverse complement strand
CCGAGGCGGCGACCCGTTGGCAAGTTGCGCGGGGAGAGGCGTGGCGCGCCAGCCTGCTGGTAGCGCCGGAGGGCAGCGACTCATCCGATCCCGCGCTCACGGCTGTGCACGGTGATCATCCGGTGCCCGGCCGGGGCTCCGTACGGGCCGCTGCCGCGATCGGCGAGCTTGCTGAAGGCGTGACTCCTGATGCCCAGGTCCTGCTGCTGCTCTCCGGCGGCACGACCAGCCTCGTCGGCGCTCCCATCAGTGGCGTGTCCCTGGAAAGCCTGCAGGTCATCTTCCGGATGCTGCTTGCCAGCGGCCTCGACATTCACCAATCGAACATGGTGCGGAAACAATTCCTGCGCTGGGGAGGCGGGCGCCTTGCGGCAGCGCTTGCTCCGGCCACCGTCCACGTGCTTGCGATCTCCGACGTTCCGGGTAATGAGCAGTCGACAATCGGATCGGGGCCGGTCTCGCCGGACAGCTCCACGCCAGCCCATGTCACGACGTTGCTGGCGGCGCGAGGCCTCGAGCTTCCCGACGATGCGGCGGCCGCCCTGGAGAAGATGCGGCGCGGTGACGCATCGGGCATGCCCGCACCCAACGCAGCCTGCTTCAGCGCCGTGACAGTCCAGGTGATCGCCTCGAATGCCACCGCGCTCGAGGCCGCCGCGTCCATGGCACGCAGGCTAGGCTACACCACCCAGGTAGAACCGGACGGCCTGCAGGGTGAGGCATGCGAAGTCGGCGTGCGCCTCGCCCAGCGCCTGCGTGCCCTGCCATCGCGGCAACGGCACGCGTTGATCGCCGGGGGCGAAACGACCGTGACGCTGGGATCGTCCGCTGGCACCGGCGGCCGCAACCAGGAGCTGGCGCTCGCTGCGTCAGCGGAGCTGGACGGTGCATCGCACATCGCACTGCTGGCCGCCGGCACCGACGGCAAGGACGGTAATTCGTCGAACGCCGGCGGGCTGGTGGACGGAACGACCTGGAAGCGGGTCACCAATGGCGCCGCGCATCTCCGGAGTCACGAGAGCACCACGGCGCTCGCCTCGGCTGGCGCGGAGCTCCGGATCGGCCCGACCGGGACGAATGTGATGGATGTGGTGGTGGGGCTGAGGGCTTAGGGCCTGGGGCTTGGGGCTTGGGGCTTGGGGCTTGGCGATGGTGATGCTCTCAGCTCTCGGCTCTCACGGATGCACCTCTCCCGCCGGCCGGAAATCCTCTCCCAGCACCACTGTCACATCCACATGGCGCGTCGAGTCGGGTGCGCTCCGAATAACTCCGATACCGAGCGCGCGCGCCACCGTGCGGGCGCGGCGGTCGTCCCCGCGACGCACCAGCAGCGTGGTGCGGGGCGAGGAATCGGTGTTGTCATAGCCGACGACGTCAATTCCGTGGGAACGAAGGAGGCGCGCCGCGACGCGAGCGAGGCCGCGATGGTCGGTGCCATTCATGACTTCGACGACGGCGGTCTCCTCGCCATCAGGAACTGACCAGGCCAGCGCGGCCGGCGGCCGAGCCGCGGTGCTCGCGTGCCGCGGCTCAGGCGAGCCAGGCCCGAGCAGCATTGCAACAGCGGCCGCACCGACCACCAGCAGGGCTGCCAGGATCAGGACGAGGGTTCGGCGAGACTGTTCCAGAAGCGCACCATCGGCTCAAGCAACGGCCAGTCGGACTGGATCACGTGGAGCATGCGGGCCCGGGCCACCTCACGCAGCACGTGCTTTGTGCGGCGCGGGAACTCGCTCGCGAGCTGGACGCGATGCTCATGGTCGAAGTCGCGCCCGGGCTCCAGATAGTCGGCGCAGTAGAGCACCCGGCCGACCATGTCCCACTCCGCCAGTCCCACCGAGTGATAGCGCACCGCGTCGAGCACGCCGCGATCGGTCTCACCTTCGGCCTTGGCGCGAGCCGCACTGGCCGGCCCGTGGCGCAGCTCCGCCGGCCCCGTGATGCTCGACGCCCACCCGCTGAGTGTCGCGTCCGACGCGTCGCGCAGGGCGTCGTGAAGCCACACCGCCCGGAGCCAGCGGTTCCGCTCCGAGTCCGGCACGCCCATGGCCTCGGCCCACTCCGCCGCCAGTTGCGCCACGCGGGTGACGTGAGCCACCCGGTCAGGGCTGATCTCGGCCCACGGGGGGAGCGTTGGACGAAGTGCGGGAGGGGTCAGGTGGCGATCCGCTGCAGGAACAGGGTGAATCCCGGGCGCTGGACGCTCTGCGCCATGCGCCTAGCGTTCGGCGCGCAAGGCCGGACGAACGATGCGGTTGTGCGCATCCACGAAGACGACGCAGGGCTTGTAGTCGGCGATTTCCGCATCCTCAAAGGTACCGTAGGCGATGAGAATGACGAGGTCGCCGGGCAGGCCCAGGCGAGCGGCAGCGCCATTCAACTGCATCACGCCGGACCCACGCGGCCCGGGAATGACGTAGGTCGTGAATCGCGCGCCATTGTTGACGTTCACGACCTGGATTTCCTCGAATTCGACCAGGTCCGCGGCGTCAAGGAGGTCCTCGTCCACCGTGAGCGACCCCTCGTAATGGAGGTCCGACGACGTAATGGTGGCGCGGTGAATTTTTGACTTCATCAGGTGACGACGCACGGCGCTCAGTCCTCTCCCAGGATGACATTGTCAATGAGGCGCGTTCCGCCCACCCGCACCGCAATGGCAATGATGGTGCCGGGTGCAGCTGTCGCGATGGGCAGCATCTCCTCCGGCTCGACCACCGCAATATAGTCCGCGCTCAGCCCTCCCTGCACCTCCAGTGTCGCGCGCACGTGCTCGGCGAGCCGGCCTGCATGCTGTTCGCCAGCATCGAACGCGTCCCTCGCAGCGGCGAGCGCCGCACGCAACGACGTCGCCTGCCGGCGCTCGGCAGGCGAGAGATACACATTGCGACTGCTGAGTGCGAGGCCGTCCTTCTCCCGCACGATCGGCACCCGCTCCAGGCGCAGGTTCCAGTCGAGATCGCGCACCATCTGGCGGATCAGCGTGAACTGCTGGATGTCTTTCTGGCCGAAGCAGGCAACATCGGGCTCCGCCAGATGAAACAGCTTGGCGACTACGGTCAGCACGCCGGCGAAATGCCCGGGACGCACGCTCCCCTCCCACCGGCCGGCGAGATCACCCGGCACCACTCGCGTGGCAGATCCGGCGGGATACATCGTCTCTGTGTCGGGCAGGAAGAGGAGATCGACGCCGCCTTCGCGCGCCAGGGCGCGGTCGCGCTCAATGTTGCGGGGATAGCGCGCGAGATCCTCGGAGGGACCGAACTGGAGCGGATTGACGAAGATGCTCATGACGACCGCGTCGGCCGACTGGCGCGCCGCGTCCACCAGCGCCAGATGTCCCTCGTGCAGTGCGCCCATCGTGGGGACCAGCGCCACGCGCCGGCCCTCCTCGCGGCGGGCACGCCGCCATGCCCGCAGCTGGCCGATGCCGGTGACTTCAAGCATGGTCAATCGAAACTGTGCGCGGCGTCGGGATACTCGCCCTTCCGCACCTCGTCGGCAAATGATGTGGCAGCCGCCCGGATGGTGCCAGCGAGGTCGGCGTAGCGCTTCAGGAACTTGGGCGTGAACTGCTCATTCATGCCCAGCATGTCATGCAGCACCAGGACCTGCCCGTCGCAGTGCGCGCCGGCGCCGATGCCAATGGTGGGCACCGTGAGCGCCGCTGAAACCCGGCGGGACAACTCGGCTGGCGTGAGCTCGAGAACGATCGCGCAGGCGCCAGCCTGCTCCAGGGCCAGGGCGTCCGCCACCAGCCGGTCCGCGGCGTCCGATTCCCTGCCCTGCACGCGGTAGCCGCCCAGCGCATGGACCGATTGCGGCGTCAGGCCAAGGTGGCCAATCACGGGTATGCCGCGCTCGACCAGCGCCGCGACGGTGGGCGCCATGGCCTGGCCGCCCTCGAGCTTCACGCCGTTGGCGCCAGTCTCCTGCATGACGCGGCCCGCATTCCGGATGGCGTCTTCGATAGAGATCTGATAGGTCAGAAAGGGCAGGTCGACGAACACCAGCGCACTGGTGCCTCTGCGGACGCTGGCACCGTGATAAATCATCTGGTCGAGCGTGGCGCTGAGCGTGGAGTCTCGACCCGCCAGCACCTGGTTCACCGAGTCCCCGACCAGAAAGACATCAACCGGCGCCGAGTCGAGGATGTGCGCGAACATCGCATCATAGCAAGTGAGCATCACGATGGGACGCCCAGCCGACTTCATGGCGGTGAGATCGGGCACGGTACGAGGGCGGCGTTCAGTCGTCATGGGCAAGCAACTCCGCGAGTTCGCGCTGCCAGAAGTCCCGCGCCGGCAGCCCGGGATGGGGCAGCGTCAGGCCCGGCTCGTCGAGCGTGACATCATCATAACGCACTAGGTCCAGGTCGAGCGTACGGGAATCCCACCGCTTGCTCATTTCACGCATCCGTCCTGCCGCGCGCTCGATTCCCTGGCATCCGTCCAGCAGTTCGCGCGGGCTCAATCGGGTGCGGAGCCGCACCATCTGGTTGAGATATGG
>DASSHL010000037.1:0-3134 GCA_035692845.1 Gemmatimonadales bacterium | reverse complement strand
CTGCTTCGGCAGCAAGGCCGAGCTCTACCGCGCCATCCTCGAGCGCGCCATCGAGGAGGTGCGCGCGGCGGTGCGTTCCGGACGGGAGCGCGCCCTCGCGAGCGGCCGCTCCAGCGACGACATCCTCGCCGGCGCGATCGGTGAATATTTCGACTACCTCCACTCCCATCCGATTTTCGTCCGGCTGATCGAGCGAGCCGCCCTGGGTGGGGAGGCGCTGCCAGACGGCTTGCGTCCCGCCATTTACGCCGGCCAGGAAGCCGTCGCCGCCATCGCCGAGGCCGCCGGACTCGACGCGACGCCGGGAAGCGATGCCTCGCAATTGCTCCTGTCCATGATTTCGCTCTGCTGGTTTCCGGTGGTGCACCGCCATACGGTCGCGCCGGCGATCGGCGTGGATCTCGAGTCGTCCGCGGGTCTCGAGCGGCGCCGTCAGCACATCATGGCTTTTGTCCTTGGCGGGGTCCGCAGTCTCGCCGAGACCGCCAGTCCGCATCAGACCGGAGGAGAGTGATCCATGACCGACACCAGAACCGCAGCTTCGCCACCCGCTTCCTCACTCGCGAGCGAGCAGGAAGCGCGTGACGTCGCCGAGGCGGCGCGTGAAACGGAATGGAGCGCACCAAGCTTCGTACGCACGATGTTCGAGGGAGACTATCGGCCCGACCTGGTGCACCCCTTCCCCGAGGTGGACGCCGCAGAACTGGAACGGGCCCGGCCGTTCATGGAGCAGCTCGAGCAGTTCATGCGCGACGAGGTGGACAGCGACCGCATCGACCGCGAGGGGAAGATCCCCACCGAGAACATCGAGCGACTGAAGAAGCTCGGCGCCTTCGGCATCAAGATTCCCGAGGAGTACGGCGGGCTGGGCCTGAGCCAGACCGGCTACACTCGCGCCATCGGGCTGGTCACCAGCCAGGACGGGAGCATCACGGCCCTGCTCTCGGCGCACCAGAGCATCGGGCTGCCGCAGCCGCTCAAGCTGTTCGGGACCGAGGAGCAGAAGGCGCGGTACTTCCCGCGGCTGGCCAAGGGTGCGGTGAGCGCGTTTGCGCTCACCGAGCGCGATGTCGGCTCCGATCCAGCCGGCATTTCAGCGCACGCCGAGTTGTCATCCGATGGGAAGCACTGGATCCTCAACGGTGAAAAGCTCTGGTGCACCAATGGCACCATCGCGGAACTGTTCGTAGTGATGGCGCGGACGGGCCCCAAGGCCATCACGGCGTTCATCGTCGAGGCGGACTGGCCCGGGGTCGAGGTGGTGCAACGACTGCACTTCATGGGGCTCAAGGCCCTGGAGAATGGCGTCATCCGCTTCACCAACGTCAAGGTGCCGCTGGAGAATGTGCTCTGGGGTGAAGGCAAGGGACTCAAGCTCGCGCTCATCACGCTCAACACGGGGCGGCTCACCCTGCCCGCCTCCTGCCAGACCGCCGGCAAGCGGTGCCTGGAGATTTCCCGGCAATGGGCCGCCGAACGGGTGCAGTGGGGCGCCCCGATCGGGAAGCATGATGCGATCGCCAACAAGATCGGCCGGATGGCGGCTGATGTGTACGCCATGGAGGCCGTGAGCGACCTCGCGAGCGGGATGGCAGACCGCGGCGGGTATGACATCCGGCTGGAAGCCGCGATGGCCAAGCTGTGGAACACCGAGACGGCGTGGCGCATCGTGGACGACACGCTCCAGATCCGGGGAGGACGCGGCTACGAAACGGCGGACAGCCTGCGAAGCCGCGGAGAGCGGCCCGACCCGGTGGAGCGGATCATGCGCGACATGCGGATCAACCTCATCTTCGAGGGCAGCAGCGAGATCATGCGGTTGTTCATTGCCCGGGAGGCGGTGGACACGCATCTCAAGGTCGCAGGTCCGCTCATCGACCCCCGCGCCACGCGGGAGCAGAAATTCAAGGCGCTGCGGCGGGCGGCGGGATTCTATCTCACGTGGTATCCCAAGCTCTGGTTCGGCTGGGGCTGGTGGTTCCGGTTTCGCGACTGGGGGGCCCTGGCCCCGCACGTGCGCTACTGCGAGCGGACATCACGGAAGCTCGCGCGCACCCTGTTCCATTGCATGATCCGGTTTGGGCCGAAGCTGGAGAAGCGGCAGATGGTGCTGGGGCGGCTGGTGGACATCGGGGCGGAACTGCTCGCAATGAGCGCCGTGTGCGCCAAGGCGCGCCAGGACGTGGCTCGTGGCGGCAACGACCAGAAGCCGGTGGAACTGGCCGACCTCTTCTGCCGCCAGTCCCGGCGCCGGATTCACGATCTCCTTGAAGATGTATTTTTCAATGATGATTCGCGGACGTATCGCGTAGCGCAGCGAACGCTGGCCGGTGAGCATGCCTGGCTGGAGCGGGGCATCGTACGGCGCGCGGACGCAGATTGAGCTTATTTTTCACACGAAAGCACGAAAACACGAAAGCGGGCTCGGGGCTCGAGACGCTCATCAGGATCCACGACGCACGACCCATGACTCATGCACCTTTCGTACTTTCGTGTTTTCGTGTGAAACTTTTACAGGAGCTGGCCAGTGCCAAGCGCTGAAGGCCACACTCTTCCATTCACCGGTCCCGAAGCCATAGACGCTTCGGTACTTGAGACGTTTCCGTACGACGGGCCGGAGCAGGAGATCACCACCGAGACCCGCGAGTTCAGTGCGGTCTGCCCCTTCAGCGGGTTGCCGGACTACGCCCTGCTGCGGATCGCCTATGTCCCGGGCGATCGCTGCGTCGAGCTCAAGAGCCTCAAGTACTACATCACGAGCTACCGCAATGTGGGCATCTACCAGGAGCACGCCACCGCGCGACTGGCGGAAGACCTCCAGCGGGTCCTCAGCGCCAGGCGCCTGACAGTGACGACGCTCTACAACGTGCGAGGTGGGTTCGAGACGACGTGTGTGGTGGAGGTAGGGACCAGGGATTAGGGGTTAGGGGCCAGGGTGGCGTCACCAAGCTTCCACTCTCAACCCTGACCCCTAACCCCTAATCCCTAATGCCTCACTTCAACCCCGCACTCGGCTGCGCCACCTGGCGCGGCGTCACTTCACGCTTCTCGCCTCTCGGCAGCAATTCGGCCAGATTGGCCAGCTCGAAGGCGGTGACGGCCATGACCGCTGAGGCCTGCTTCAAGTCACCCGG
>DASSHL010000036.1:0-2974 GCA_035692845.1 Gemmatimonadales bacterium | reverse complement strand
AGATAGACGTTCATCCAGACTCCGGGTTGCGGGATGGCGAGCGTTCGTGGTACGCTCAAGTCACGACTTCAGGGAGCGTGGTGCATGCGGACGTTTATCCGGGCAGCGATTCTTGCCGCACTCTGCGTGACGAGCGCCTGCTCGGCGCCAAAGCAGGACGCCAGGGAGCAGGGCCGCACCTACACCGAATGGTTCTACCGGCGCAACTTCGAGCCGCTCTGGGCGCGCTTCTCCCCGGAAATGAAGCGAACCTTTCCGTCGCCGGAATCACTGGCATCGTTTGCCGGGCGAACAGTGAACGAGCTGGGCAGTGAACAGGGCTCGCCGCTCGAGCAGCTGACGGTAGAAGACTCCCTCACCGTCTACTCACGCCAGGCCAGCTTCGAACGGTCCGGTCATCCGATGCTGCTGCAATGGACGCTGACCCATGATGGCATGGTGACGGGTTTTCTGCTGCGCCCTGCGGGCGATTCGGTGCAGTGAGCTGAAGGCTGAACGCTGAAGGCTGAAAGCTCAGATCTCGCAGCTTCCCGCTGCCCCAAGCCCCAAGCCCCAAGCCCCAGGCCCCAGGCCCCAAGCCCTCAAAACACCCTCCCACCCAGCGGCACGTCCCGCTCCGGCTCCAGCAGCACCACATTCCCGCCGGCATCAGGCAGTCCGAGCACCAGGACGTCCGACTCGAAGCCGGCGATACGCCTGGTGCCGAGGTTCATGGCGGCGACGACGAGCCGGCCCACGAGCGCTTCCGCCCGATAGAGCGTCGTCAGCTGCGCGCTGGAACGCCGTTCGCCCTCCGGGCCGAAGTCGATCCATAGGCAGTACGCCGGCTTTCGTGCCTTCTCGTTCACCTCGCAACGCACCACGCGGCCGACCCGCATCTCGAGCATTGCGAATGCGTCGGTGGCTGTCATCGGATCTCCTCTCGGCGGCCCGGCGGCTGCGCGGCTCGACTTCCAGACCCTGGACGCTGGACCTCAGACCCTGGACCCTACAGCAGCAACTCCCCCCGCATCACCGTCACCGCCTTGCCGAGAAGCCGCACGCGGTCGCCGTCCAGCACGACACCCACCACGCCGCCACGGGACGATGCCTGATATCCGGTGAGCGTTGTGCGGCCCAGCCGGTCAGCCCAGAATGGCGCGAGGGCGCAATGAGCCGAGCCAGTGACGGGGTCCTCCGGCACGCCCGATCCCGGACCGAAGAACCGTGAAATGAAATCGAATTCTGGTGTATCGCTGGCCGCGGTAACAATTACGCCCCGCGCCGGCAGCGACGCGAGCTGATGCATGTCCGGTGTCAGCGCTCGCACCACATTCGCGCTCTCCAGCTCCACCAGCCAGTCCATCCGGTTGCGCCGCACGCTTCGCGCGGGCGCGCCGAGCGCCTGGAGCAGGCCGGCGGGAGGCTGTTCGTCCTGGCCGCGGACAACGGGGAAGTTGAGCTCGATCGCCTCACCCTGCTGGCGGGCGCGGAGGATGCCGCTGCGGGTGGCAAACGCCAGCTCCGGTTCGCTGACCCCGTGCTCCTGCCACAGCACGTGAGCGCTCGCAAGTGTGGCATGGCCGCAGAGAGCCACTTCCACCGTGGGTGTGAACCAGCGCAGGTCCCACTCGCCGTCATCGCGATGCCGCAGGAATGCCGTCTCCGACAGGTTCATCTCCATCGCGATCTGCTGCATGAGGCTCTCGCTCGTGTCTGCGTCGAGCACGCACACCGCGGCGGGGTTGCCGACGAAGGCGCGTTCGGCGAAGGCATCGACCTGGATCACCGGCTGGTGTCTCACTGTTCACGCTCCGCGGAGAGGACGGCGTCGGCTTCGATTTCAACCAGCATGGCAGGGTCGATCAGGCGGGCGACTTCCACCATCGCCGTGGCCGGACGGATGTCGCCGAAGACCTCACCGTGAGCCCGCCCGATCGCTTCCCACTGGGAGATGTCAGTGACAAAGATGCGCGTGCGAACGACATCGCGAGCGGAAGCTCCCGCGTCCGCCAAGGCCTGGAGGATGATCTCGAGGGCCCGCCGCGCCTGGCCCCCTGCGTCGCCGGGGTGAGCCACCTGGCCATCCGCATTGACCGCGGCGGTGCCCGAGACGTGCACCTGGTTGCCTATCCGCACGGCGCGAGAGTAGCCCACGATCGGCTCCCACGGAGCGCCGCTCGAAATGTTTCGCCGGACCACGACGCCTCCAGGGGAGGTGAGCGAGAGGGGTACGAAGTGGATGTAAAGTAAAACCGGCGGCCAGTGGCCGCCGGTGGGGTATCAAGTGGTGGAGTTGTCGAGGTCGTCGTCAACGTCGTCCTGGGTGGCTATTCGCTGCTGGGCTTTCCCGACTTCCTGCCGCAGCTTGCCCTTCAACTCCTTGGCCTTGCCCCTGACATCCTGGCTCTTGTCGCCGGAGAGGTCGCCGTACGCATCCCGAAGCTTGCCTCCGATTTCCTCGACCTTGCCCTTTACGCGATTCTCAGCGCCCTTCTCGCCCAGCGAGTTCCGTCGTTCGTGCGTCGCCATGTTGCACTCCTTGACGAGGCCCATGTTCGGCCCGTTCCCGGGCTCGCGTGAGCATACGATACGATGCTCACTCGCCTGGGGCCGTGACGCCGGGCACAGCCACAACTTCAGCGTAATGGCATGCGGCTCGGGTTCCGGTAATCGGGCGAAGCAGTGGCATTTCGTTGACACAACGCTGGTCGCGAAGCGGATGGAAGCAGCGAGTATGAAAGCGACAACCTGACGGCGGCCGACTGGGACTCGGAAGATCGCCGCGAAGCACGATGCGATCCTGCTGTGCCGCTGGATCCGGCTCGGGCACCGCGGAGAGCAGGGCCTGTGTGTAGGGATGTCGTGGGTCCGCGAGGAGTGCCTCGGAGGGACCGATTTCCACGATCTGGCCCAGGTACATCACCGCGATCCGGTGCGCGATCTGCCGCACGACGGCCAGGTCATGCGCGATGAACAGGTAGGAAAGTCCCCG
>DASSHL010000035.1:0-7653 GCA_035692845.1 Gemmatimonadales bacterium | reverse complement strand
AGTGCCTTGAGCGGTTCCGAAAGGTGATCCCCGTAGTGCAGGAGGTAGACGCCACGCGCCCGCTTCTGCATCAGGAACGCCACCAGGGGCATGTCGGCCTTGGCCGCATTGCACGTCCGGCAGGCGAGGACCAGGTTGTCTGGCCGGTCATACGCTGTCTGGCCGCGGCGCGGCCGCACATGATCGAGCGTGATGACGTCGGGGGAAGTTTCGGACCCACAGTAGGCGCAGACCGAACCGTGCCGTGCCAGAAGCCACTCGCGATGCGATTGCATGCTACGTCCAGGTGAGCGGCGGAACCCGTTGGTTGGCAGGTCATGGGACTGCCTGTGATGTCGTCGTGCCACAAAATCCCTATGTTGGGTTGAACATGGGCTCGCCGAGGCGAGCCGGGGTAACGAGGGAATATAGCAAGATTGGGGCCGCGGGGGTAGGCGGACAGGGGAACTGGGCGGACAGGGCGGTCTGGAGTCGGCGGGCGAGCTTCGCCTTGTCCACCTCGTCCGTCCCGTCCGCCTCGTCCGCCTCGTCCGTCCCGTCTGTCCGCCAGTCCGTCTATCTTTCCCTCATCTGCCTCAAGGAGCGCACCCTGACCCCTACATCATCACCAGCCAAGTCCATGCCCTCCTCGGCCGAGTTCGCCGATCGCGATACGATCCAGTGGAAGAGCATCAACACCGTTCGAACCCTCGCCATGGACGCCGTGGAGAAGGCCAAGTCGGGGCATCCCGGAACCCCGATGGCGCTCGCGCCAGCCGCGTATGTCATGTGGCGCGAGTTTCACCGCTTCAATCCGAAGAATCCTGACTGGGCCAACCGCGACCGTTTCGTGCTGTCCTGCGGCCACGCCTCCATGCTGCTTTACGCGATGCTGTTCCTCACCGGCTACGACCTATCCCTCGACGAGATCAAGAACTTCCGCCAGTGGCACTCGAAGACGCCCGGTCATCCCGAGCGCGGCCATACCGCGGGCGTCGAGACCACCACCGGTCCCCTCGGCCAGGGCTTTGGCAACGCCGTCGGCATGGCCATCGCTGAACGACTCCTGTCGCATCGCTTCAACCGGCCCGGCTTCGAGATCGTCAACCATCGCGTCTGGGGCTTCTGCAGCGATGGCGACCTCATGGAGGGCGTCTCCAGCGAAGCCGCGAGTCTCGCGGGGCACCTCCGCCTCGGCAAGCTCAATTTCATCTACGACAACAATCACATCACCATCGACGGCAGCACCTCGCTCGCCTTCAGTGAGGATGTCGGCAAGCGTTTCGAGGCCTACGGGTGGCACGTCCAGCACGTGAGCGACGGCAACGACCTGGATGCGATCCACATGGCGCTCGAAGCCGCACGCCGTGAAGAGACCCGGCCGTCGCTCATCGTGCTGCGCACCCACATTGGCGACCCCGCCCCAACCAAGCGCGACACCGCCGAGGCGCATGGTTCACCGTTGGGCGCGGAAGAAGTGAAGCGCACCAAGGAGATTCTCGACTGGCCCCAGGACAAATTCTTTGTTCCCGAGGATGCGTTGGCGCACTGGCGGGAAGCCATCCCGCGAGGCGAGAAGCTCGAGGCCGAGTGGAACGCGCTGCTCGAGAAGTATGCCGCCCAGCACCCGGAGGACGCCGCTGAGCTGAAGCGAGTGCTCTCAGGCACGCTGCCGGATGGCTGGGACAGCGCCCTGCCCACCTTCACGCCGAAGGATGGCCAGCTGGCCACCCGTCAGGCGTCCCAGAAGGTGCTGCATGCGCTGGCAGACGCGATTCCGGAGCTCGCCGGCGGCTCGGCCGACCTGGTCGAGAGCACCGGGCTCAACGTCGACAACCTTGGCACTTTCGGGCCGGTCGAGACCGGTCGGCTCTTTCACTTCGGGATCCGTGAGCACGGCATGGCCGCGTCGCTCAATGGGATGGCAGCGCACGGCGGCATCCGGCCGTTCGGCAGCACCTTCCTTATCTTCTCCGACTACATGAAGCCATCGGTGCGGCTCGCCGCACTCATGGGCGTGCCAGTGATCTTCATCGGCACCCATGATTCTATCGGCCTCGGAGAAGACGGGCCTACCCACCAGCCAGTGGAACAGCTCGCCATGCTGCGTGCCATTCCCCATCTCAACGTCATTCGCCCAGCGGATGCGAGCGAGACGCGCGAAGCCTGGCACTCCGCGCTCACCCGCACCGACGGACCCACCATCATGGCGCTCACGCGGCAGAAGCTGCCGATCCTCGACCGGACGGCGCTGGCGCCATCCGAGGGAGCGCGCCGCGGTGCCTATGTCCTCAAGGACACCGACGGCAAGCCGGATGCCATCGTGATTGGAACCGGGAGCGAAGTGCACTTGGCCCTTGCCGCGGCGGAGACACTTGGCAAGGACGGCATCAAGACACGCGTGGTGAGCATGCCGTCATGGGAGCTGTTTGCCCAGCAGGACCAGGGCTACCGTGACAGTGTCCTGCCGCCCGATGTGCGGAAGCGCGTGTCCATCGAGGCCGCCGCGACGCAGGGCTGGGAGCGCTGGATCACCGACGATGGCATCGCCATCGGGCTGGACCATTTCGGCGCCTCGGCACCGGGAGAGAAAGTGATGGAAGAATTTGGCTTCACCGCCCAGCACGTGGTGGACGCGGTGCGCCGCCTCGCAGGAAGGAGTTCCTCATGACCAATCCGCTCATCCAGCTCGGCGAGCTGGGCCAGAGTCCCTGGTACGACTATATCACCCGCGACCTCGTGACCGAGGGAGAGCTTGCCCGCCTCATCAAGGAGGAAGGCCTGCGGGGGATGACGTCGAACCCGACCATCTTCGAGAAGGCAGTCTCGGGAAGTGAGCTCTACGACGAAGACATCCGCGCGCTCACCGAAGAGGGCCGGGATGCCGCCGGCATCTTCGATTCCTTGTCCATCGAGGACATCCAGGAAGCCTGTGACGTCTTCCGCCCGACTTTCGATGAACTCGCGAATGGCGACGGCACGGTCTCCATCGAAGTCGGGCCTTCGCTGGCCTACGACTCCGAAGGCACACTCAAGGAAGCGCTGCGGCTGCACCATGCGGTCAACAGGCCCAACGTGTTCGTGAAGATCCCGGGCACCGAAGCAGGGCTCGGTCCCATCGAGCAGGCGACGGCGGCCGGCGTCAACGTCAACATCACCCTGCTCTTCTCGGTCGATCGCTACAAGGACGTGATCGAGGCGTATTTCCGCGGCCTCGAGACACGAGTCAAGAAGGGCGAGCCGATCAGCCACATTCACTCGGTGGCCAGCTTCTTCGTGAGCCGGGTGGATACCAAGGTGGACAAGCTGCTGGACGCCAAGGGTGACCCGAAAAAGATCCGCGGCAAGACCGCCATCGCCAATGCGTGCAAGGCCTATCAGCTGTTCGAGGAGACGATGGCCTCCGAGCGCTGGCGCCTGCTCGCTAGCGAGGGTGGCAACCTGCAGCGGCCGCTCTGGGCCTCGACCAGCACCAAGGACCCGGCATTTCCCGACATTTATTACGTCGAGGCGCTCGTCGCGCCCTACACGGTCAATACCATGCCGCCCGAGACATTTGAGGCGTACAAGGACCACGGCGAGCCGAAGGACCGGGTCCATGCCGGCATTCGCGAGGCAGACGCGATTCTTGGCAAGCTGGCCGAGTCAGGCATTGACCTCGGCCAGGTGACGCAGGAGCTGGAGGAGGAAGGCGTCGAGAAGTTCAGCGCCAGCTACACGAAGCTCCTCGATGGGTTGGAATCAAAGATGCAGGTCGTAAGTCATAAGTCGTAAGTCATAGGGCATGAGGCGTGGGGCATGGAGCTTACGCCACCCCACGCCCATGCCCCAAGCCTCACGCCTCCTCTAATTGCACCGCCGCCTCCGGCGGAATCGCCAGCGGCAATCCTTCGCTCCTGGTCACGATCAGTGACGTGAGCACGTCACCGGTAACGTTGGGAACGGTGCGGCTCATGTCGAGAATGCGGTCCACGCCGATGATGATGGCGATTCCTTCCGGCGGCACACCCACCACCTGCAGCACCAGCACCATCAGCGGGATCGAGCCGCCGGGCACGCCAGCGGTGCCTATGGCGGTAATGACCGACATCGCGACCACGATCAGCTGTTGCCCAAGCGTGAGCGAAAGCCCGAACACCTGGGCCAGGAACAGCACCGTCATTCCCTCGAAGAGGGCGGTGCCGTTCATGTTCATGGTGGCGCCCAGTGGCAGCACGAAACCGGCAATCTCCTTCGGCACGCCGAAATTCTGTTCGGCTGTCTCGATGGTGGTGGGAAGCGTGGCGTTGGAGCTGGAGGTAGAGAACGCGGTGACCATCAGCCCGCGCACCCGCCGGATGAAGAGCAGCGGGTTGATGCCGACGATCATCCTGGCCAGCATCGGCAACACTACGAACTGGTGTAACGCCAGCCCGATCAGCACCATCACGACGAACAGCATCAGTGCCTTGAGCACATCGAGCCCGAACAGCGCCGTCACGCTGAAGATGAGCCCGAACACGCCCACCGGCGCCGTCTTCATGGCGAAGTGGATCATGTGCATGACCGCATCACCGACACCTTGCAGTACGTCGATGACCGGCTTGCTCTTCTCGGCTGGTAGCATGGTGAGCGCCATGCCAAAGACCAGGGCGAAGAAGATGATCGCGAGATAGTCGCCGTTCGCCGCCGCGGCCACGGGGTTGCGCGGGATGATATTGACGAACGTGTTGACGCCGAACTTGCTCTGTTCCGCAAGCGCCGCCTTCTCGGCGGCATCGCCGGCGTAACGTTCCAGCAGTGCCTCACGGGTCTCGGGCGGGAGCGACTTGCCGGGCTTCACCGTGTTCACCAGCGTCAACCCGATGGTCACGGCGAACGCGGTCGTGAAGAGAAAGATCAGGATGGTCTTGCCGCCCACCCGGCCCACCCGGCTGATGTCGCCCAGGGACGCGACGCCCAGGGCGATGGAGCAGAAGACCAGCGGCAGCACGATCATGAACAGGAGCCGCAGGAAGATCTGGCCCACCGGGTTCGCGATATTGTCCACGATCCACGGCAGGCCAGCCCAGTCGTGCAGGAAGATGTTGGCCGCGATGCCGGCGGCGGCGCCGAGGACGAGGCCGAGGAGGATCTTGGTGTGCAGCGGCACGCGCCGGCGCGGGGTCGGGTCGGTCGGCATCCGGAGGCTCCCGGTCTGGGTCAGGGGAAGGAGCTAAGGTAGCAGGGGTGGAGGCGGGACGCGAGATTGAGGGACGCGGGTCGCGGGACGCGGGACGCGGGACGCGGGACGCGGGACGCGGGACGCGGGACGCGGGACGCGGGACGCGAAGGTAAGGGCGCATAGCTCATAGCTCACAGCTCACAGCTCACAGCTCATAGCTCACAGCTCGCAGCGTTCACCACCTCCTCCGCCCCTACCCCCGCCGCCCGCATCTCCCGCACACCGGTGTCTCCGCTGGCCTTGCTCAGCTTCTCACCACTCGGCTTCATGATCAGGGGATGGTGCAGGAACAGGGGCATTGCCGTCCGTCCCAGCATCCGTGCCAGCCGCAGCTGGCGACCGGTGCTGCTGAGCAGATCCTCTCCACGAATCACCAGATCGATTCCCTGGTCCATATCGTCCACCGTCACGGCAAACTGGTAGGTCCAGTTGTCCAGCCGGTCGCGCACCAGCAGATCGCCGCACTGACGTGAGGGATCCTGCACCTGCTCACCGAGCAGCAGGTCAGTAAACGTCTCCCTCCCCTGTTCCATGACCACTCGCCATCCCCTCCCCGGCGCCGGTTCGAGGTCAAGCTCGCGACAGGTGCCAGGGTACGGCGTTTCCGCATTGAAGACATCGCCCGCGGCCTCGGCGATGTCTTTCCGGGAGCAGGCACAGACATAGGCCAGTCCGCGATCGCGAAGCTGCGCCAGCACGTCTTCATACCGTGCATATCGCTCGCTCTGCCTCGGCGCCACCTCATCCGCCACGAATCCCAGCCAATCCAGGTCCTCCAGCAGCGCAGAGGCGTACTCCTCCCGGCACCGAGTGGAATCGTGGTCTTCTATCCGAAGGATGACCCGGCCGTTCCACGTCCGTGAAACGTTCCAGGTCCAGGCCGCATTCCGCACGTGCCCCAGGTGGAGATACCCCGTCGGGCTCGGCGCATACCGGGTCCGGAAACCATCAGGCAGCGATGGCGGCCGGGGAGGCAGGCTCATGGGTCACGCAACCTTTTCACGCCGGGCGACGTCAGAGGGTGCATACCGGGACGTATCCAACGGGACTCCATTTCAGGGTCAGCACCCATGGCTCACACGAAAACACGAAACCACGAAAGTGGACGCGGGACGCGGGACGCGAGCGGCAAAAGCCCACGACTCATGGCTCATGACTCACGACTCTTCTCGTGCTTTCGTGTGCTGCTGTTGCTGTGTGCCTGCCCAACCGCGATGTTCGCGCAAAATGTGGTGGACTCGAATAGTGGCAATGGGCATTCTGCGACATCTGCCCCGGAGTTCCGCGCCGCGGCGCTGAGCCAGCAGCTGACGCTCGATGGCAGCCTCGATGACCCGAGCTGGGCCACCGCCACGCCCATGACGCTGGACCTGCAGCGGGATCCGGACGAAGGCAAGCCCGCCACCGAGCGCACCGAGATCCGCGCCCTCGTGGGCGACGGCGCGCTCTACATCGGCGCGCGCATGTTCGATGACGAGCCCGCCCGCATCGTGAGCCGGCTTGCCCGGCGCGACGACCAGCCCGCCAGCGACCGGCTCACCATCCGGCTCGACTCCCGGCATGACAAGCTGACCGCTTTCGTGTTCGATGTCTATCCCGCGGGCAACAAGGGTGACGCCTCGGCGGGCGCCGACGGCAACGAGGACGGCTCGTGGGATCCGGTGTGGGACGTGGTGACGAGCCGGGATTCGCTCGGTTGGACAGCCGAGATCCGTATCCCGCTTTCCCAACTCCGCTATGACCGGGCCTCCGACGAGTGGGGCATCCAGGTCACCCGGTTCATCCAGCGGAAGCAGGAATCGGATGTGCTGGTCCTCATTCCCAAGTCGGAGAACAATACGCCGGCACGGTACGCCATCCTGCATGGCATGAGCGGGCTGCCGGCGCCGCGCCGCATGGAAGTGGTCCCCTACGTGACGGCGCGCGCGCAATACGCGCCCACGGCTGCGGGTGACCCCTTTCATTCCGGAAGCGACTACTTCGGCGCCGCCGGTGCAGACCTCAAGCTCGGCGTCACCAGCGACCTCACGCTCGATGCCACGATCAATCCCGACTTCGGGCAGGTTGAACTCGACCCCGCAGTTGTGAACCTGAGCGCATTCGAGACCTCGTTCGACGAAAAGCGGCCGTTCTTCGTCGAGGGGTCCGATCTCTTCAACTTTGGCCGGCTCAGCACGTTCAATTCCTTCGGCACGCCGATCACCTTCTTCTCCCGCCGCATTGGCCGGGCGCCGCAGGGGCGGATCACGGATCCCGGCGCGAGCTTCAGCGATGTGCCGGAGCAGACCACCATCGCCGCCGCGGGAAAGCTCACGGGCAAGACGTCCTCAGGCTGGTCCATCGCACTGCTCGACGCGGTGACACCGAGGGAGAATGGACAATACGTGACTGCGGAGGATGGACCGGTGCTGAGCCAGCAGGTGGAGCCGGCCGCCAACTACTTCGTGGGCCGGGTGCGGCGTGAGCTGCGT
>DASSHL010000034.1:0-17409 GCA_035692845.1 Gemmatimonadales bacterium | reverse complement strand
CTGGTGGAGGACAACTCGGTCTGCTGCGGCTGGCCGCACACCGAGACCGACCTCAACTCCTGGCACAGCTACCTCCCCGGCTGGCGCTGGGCAAACTACGACAAGCAGATCAGCGACAGCACCTTCCCCGGCTCGACCTGGAACTTCACGGCGCCGTGGAAGCAGGGCCATCAGCCGATGCTCAACTCGGAGTTCGGCAATGTGTGGGGCTACGAGGGTAGCACGGGCGACGTGGACTGGAGCTGGGACTACCATCGAGCACTGGATGCCTTCCGGCGCAACCCGAAGATCGCCGGCTGGCTCTACACCGAACTCCACGATGTCATCAACGAATGGAACGGCTACGTCCGCTTCGATCGGACATCAAAGGAAACGGGCTTTGGCGCCCTGGTGGATGGCATGACGCTCCAGGACCTCCACGCCCCGCTCTACATCGCGATCGGCGATTCGGCACTGGCCAGGAGCGCGAAGCCAGGCGAGCAGGTGGAGGTGCCGCTCCATGCCTCGTTCAACACCGGCAGCACCGCGCTTCCCGATTCGCTGACGCTCCGCTTTGAACTCGCCGGCTGGAATGCATTGGGTGAACGCAAGACCTGGGGCACGACATCCCGGCGCATTCCGTACCATCCGTGGATGTCGGAGCCGCTGGCACCGCTCTCGATCGCCATGCCTGACGAACCTGCGGTCGCCGTTCTCGCCGTGCGACTCGAGGATGCGACCGGCTCGGTGCTGCAGCACAACTTCACCACGTTCGTCGTGGAGGGAAGCCTGCCGGACAGCATCACGCTGGCTGACGGCCGACACGCGGTCGTGTCCCGCGTCCCCGTGTCTCGCGTCCATGCATCGGCGTGGAGCGTGAAGCAGTGGGCCGTGATGGACAGCCTCAAGATGGATGGCGCCGGGAGCGGCTACTTCGAATATGCGATTCCCTTCCCGAAAAATCTCAAAGCCAGCAAGATCGCCGAGGCCACATTCCTGGTTGAAGCTTCGGCCAAGCGGCTCAATGGCAAGGACCGGGACAGCACGGCCAGCGACAATGGCGATTACATGCGGGGCGGCGGGCTGCATGACCGGAGCCGGAACCCCAACAGCTATCCGATGACGAGCGAGGACAAATATCCCAGCGCCGTAACCGTGAGCTTCAACGGCCATGTAGCCGGCCGGGTCGAGCTCACGGATGATCCGGCCGACTCCCGCGGCGTCCTGAGCTGGTACGCGCAGCCGCATGACGGGCACCTTCATGAGGCCGGGTCCTATGGCCAGCTGGTCCGCGTTCCGATTCCCGCCGACGCTGTCGCGGAAGCCGAACGGACGGGAACCATGATTGTCAGGATGGAAGTGGGTGATGCGTTACCGGGCGGGCTGGCAATCTATGGGGCGAAGTTCGGGCGATATCCGGTGGAGCCGACGATCGTGTGGGTGGAGAGATAGGGGTCACGGGTCGCGGGTCGCGGGTCACGGGTCACGAGTCGCGATCCACATCCCTCGACCCTCGACCCTCGACCCTCGACCCCCATGTGATCCACATCCCCGCACCGTCCGTCCCTTGCCCGGACATTGGGCATGGGAGGGCAATCCATGCTCCGTCGCATCATTTGCAATTCGGCCGTCGTTCTGGTTGGTGTCGTGGCGCTCTCGGCGCAGGATCCCGAGAAAAAGAGCGACTCCGATTCCCATCCGGTTTCCGTCCGCTACGCCGAGGGCATGGTGCACGGGTTTCTCCACCTGAGCACAGCCGGCGGCAAGTCACTGGCCGATGGCGACCTGCTCCAGGTTCCGCGCGAGCGGCACATCGAAAGCCGCATGGTCTTTCACTTTGCCGACTCGTCGTACTTCGACGAGCGGGTCAGCTTCACGCAGCACGACGTCTTCCGGATGCTGTCCTACCACCTGGTCCAGCGCGGCCCCGCCTTTGAGCGAGACCTCGACGCGCGGCTCGAGGCCAACGGGCATTACGTCGTCAAGGCCACCTCGCACGACGACGGCAAGACGGAAATGCATGAGGACACGCTCGACCTGCCGAGCGACGTGGCCAATGGCCTGCCGATCATCCTGCTCAAGAACCTGAAGGCAGGCGAGACGCATACCGTCCATCTCGTCGCATTCACTCCCAAGCCTCGCCTCGTCGGGCTGGAACTTACGCCAGGCGCCAGGAGCCATGTGATGATCGGCAAGCAGCGGGAAGCCACCACCGAGTATGCCCTCAAACCGAAGCTCGGTTTTCTCACCGGCATCTTCGCTGCCCTCCTTGGCAAGACTCCTCCCGATTCGCACGTGTGGATCGTAACCGAGGATGTGCCGGCGTTCGTCAAGTTCGAAGGGCCGCTGTACATGGGGCCGGTATGGAGGATCGAGTTGGCAGCTCCTCAGTAGGTCAACGGTCAACGGTCAACCGTAGACCGTAGACCGTAGACCCTCTACCTTCAATCATCCCCTCAACCCGAACCCCGACTCCCCATGCGCCTCCTGCTCGCCCGCGCCGTCCTGCCCGCCTTGTCCGTCTTGACCGCCCTGACCCCCCTGACCGCCAAGGCCCAGGACACCACCACCTACACCCACGCCGACACGCTCAAGGGCTCGCTTACTGCGCCCGAGCGCACCTGGTGGGATGTGACGTTCTACGACCTGCACGTGAAGGTGAACCCGGCTGACAGCAGCATCCGTGGCTGGAACGGGATCACCTATACCGTTGTCGGGCCCACCAACGAGATGCAGATCGACCTGCAGGCGCCGCTCAAGGTCGACAGCATGGTAGCGGAGGGCCGGAAGCTCAGGTTCCGGCAGGATGGGAATGCGTGGTTTGCCACAACGGCGGGCAAGCAGAAGAAGGGCGAGTCACACACCGTCACCGTCTACTACAGCGGCAAGCCCACTGTGGCAGTGCGGCCGCCCTGGGATGGCGGCTTCACCTGGGGGCATGACAGCCTGGGCAAACCCTGGATCGTGACCACCGACCAGGGCATCGGCGCGAGTATCTGGTGGCCCAACAAGGACGTCCAGGCGGAGGAGCCCGACAGCCAGCGCATTGCCATCACCATGCCCGACCCGCTGGTGGACGTCTCCAATGGCCGGCTCCGGAGTGTCGAGCACCATCCCGACGGCACCACCACATGGGAATGGTTCGACACCAACCCCATCAACAACTACGCCATCACGATCAACGCCGGCGACTACATCCACTACAGCGAGATTTTCCGGGGGGAGAACGGACCGCTCACGCTGGACTTCTGGCCAATGTCCTATCACCTGGATGCGGCGAAGCACACCTTCGCCCAGGTACCGGCCATGCTCTCCTGCTTCGAGCACTGGTTCGGGCCGTATCCGTGGTACGAGGACGGCTACAAGCTGGTGGAAGTCTCGCACAACGGGATGGAGCACCAGAGTGCGGTGGCCTACGGCAACGGCTTCACCAACGGTTATCACTACCGCAATCCGTCGCGCAGCATCTACGGCAACATGTTCGACTTCATCATCGTCCACGAGAGCGCCCACGAGTGGTGGGGCAACAACATCACGGCGAAGGACAACGCCGACATGTGGGTGCATGAAAGCTTCGGAAATTACGCGGAGAACCTCTACGTCGAATGCCGCTTCGGCAAGGAAGCCGGTGCTGAGTATGTCATCGGCACGCGCAACGGGATCCGGAATGACAAGCCCGTCATCCCTGCCCGTGGCGTCAATGCCCAGGGCTCGGGCGACATGTACCCCAAGGGCGGGAACATGCTGCACACCATCCGCCAGATCGTCGGCAACGATTCTACCTGGCGCGACATCCTGCGCGGCCTCCAGCACACCTTCTGGCACCAGACCGTGGACGGCCAGCAGATTCGCGACTACATCAGCCAGCACGCCGGCACCGACCTGAATAAGGTCTTCCAGGAGTACCAGGAAACGACCATGGTACCGGAGCTGGACTACAAGATCAGTGGCAACACGCTGTCATACCGCTGGACCAATGTCATTCCGGGGTTCAACATGCAAGTAGGAGTGACGCTGGCGGACAGCGGCTATACCGTGATTCACCCAACCGAGCAGTGGCAGACGGCCACGCTCTCCATGAGCGATACATCGAAGTTCAGGGTGGATCCGGATTATTACGTGACGGCGAAGCGGGAGTCATGAGTCGCGGGTCACGAGTCGCGGTCTTGTCATCCTGAGGTCGCGAAGCGACCGAAGGATCTACTCGGCCCGGCTCGGGAAATGACCGGCTGGATCCTTCGCTTCGCTCAGGATGAGGAGTTCCTGAGCTCGTTGACCGTTGACCGTCGACTAGTCCTCCAGCGGCACTCCCCCTTCACCCGGCACATTCGGCCCGGGCCGGTCCGTCTTTCGCCGGTCGCGGCGCTGGCCCGCCTCGTACCAGCGCCGGGTGATCTCGCCGGCGAGCTCGCGGTTCCCCAGGCCGAACGCCAGTCCCACGGCCAGCGCCACCGCGCCCAGGATCAGCGTGAAGGCCGATGTGACGATCTCTTCGCCCACTCCCAGCTGCGTGAGTGCCATGAAAAGCGCGATCAGGATCACCGCGCCCTTGGCGATCTTGGCGAGCGTCGGCACTCCGGCCACCGAGCCAGCGGACGCGAGGATCAGCGCCCGCACGAACTCGCCCACGATCATGCCGAGGATCACCACGACGATCGCGGCCATGAGGGTCGGGATATAGCCCAGCATCAGCCCGAACATCCGGTTGATGCTGTCGAGCCCGAGCGCGGTGCTCGCGAGCAGGATCACCACCAGCATGACCAGCCAGAAAATCAGCTTGGCCAGCGCGCGCACCGGGTCGAGCCGGGTGCCGGTGCGAACCATGGCTTCGTCGAGGCCACCTGCGTGCGCCACACGGTTGAAGTCCATGCGCTTGAGGGTTTCGTCGGCCCAGCGCTGGACCTGCCGGGCCAGGAAGTAGCCGGTGACGAGAATGAGCGCCGCGCCGATCAGCGCCGGCAGGACACTCCCGATCTGCTCCGCCCCCAGCACCAGCCGCCGCCACAGCTCACTCATGGTGACACCTCGATGACGACCTTGCCCGATTGCGTCCCCGCCGCGAGCCGGCGGTACGCCTCCACACCTTGTTCCAGCGACACCACGCTGTCCACCGTGGGCCAGAACCGCCCGGCATGCGCGTGCGCCACGATGTCGGCAAATTCACGCCGGTTGCCCATGGTGGAGCCGAGAATCGACCATTGGTGCCAGAACAGCCGCCGAGCGTCCAACGTCAGGCCCGGTCCGGTTGTTCCGCCGCAGACGACAATCCGCCCCAGGCGGCTCACGATGCGCAGCGTCGAGGTCCAGGTGGCTTCGCCCACCGAGTCCACCACCACGTCGGCACCGCGCCGGCCGGTGATCTCCTTGACCCGCGCAACAACATCATCCTTCCGATCGATCACGTGATGCGCCCCGATGGCCTCGGCGTCCGCTAACTTGTCGCGCGACCCGGCGACGATGACAGTGGCACCGAGGTAGCGACCGATGCGTATCGCCTGCTGTGAGACGCCACCGCCGGCGCCCCAGACAAAGAGCACCTCGCCTTCGGTGAGCCGGGCCCGGGTGACGAGCATCCGCCACGCGGTGAGCGTGGAGAGCGGAAAGGCTGCGGCGTCGGACCAGGTCATTCCCTCCGGCACCGGCGCCACATTGATGGCGGGCAGCGTCACCAGCTCGGCGACGGTGCCGCTGCGATGCTCACCCAGGATGGCGTAGCGTTCGCAGAGCGATTCCTCGCCCATCTGGCAGAAACGACACTGGCCGCAGGAGATGCCTGGATTGAGCATGACGCGGTCGCCCACGTGCGCACTCACCACCCCGTCACCCACCGACTCGATCACCGCCGCGCCGTCCGAACCCACGATAAAGGGCCACTCGGGCTGGGGGCCCGGCAGCCCGTCGGCCATGAACAGGTCAAGATGATTGAGCGCCGCTGCCTTCATGCGGATGCGCACCTCGCCCGGTCCGGGCATCGGCGCGTCCGGAAGATCCATGACCCGGAGGGCGTCGAGGCCAGTGGGAGAGGTGAGGGCGAGGGCTTTCATGGTCGAGGGGTCGAGATGGTCGAGGTGGTCGAGGGGTCGAGAGCTTGACCTCTCGACCGCCTTGACTGCTCGACCCTAGAAATCCGGCGTCGCGGCCTGCTCGCCGGGAGCAAGCGGGATGGTGATCGCGGGTTGGGACCCGCCAATGAGCTGGGAAATGACTCGGTACTCGGTCTGGCTCCCGCCCCGCTCCACCCGCTGGCCTGCAAGATAGAGATAGCGCCTGCCATCCCCCGACAGCGCCAGTGCCAGCACCGCATCGTTGGTTTCCGCGAGTACTGTGTGGTTCGCGCCCGACTGACGGATGATCTGCGACCCGCCCTTGGGACGGTCGCTGGCATACAGCAGGTCACCATTCGAGAAGAATCGTGGTGCAAGCTCGCGTTGCGGCGTCTCCGTGATGCGCCGCGCTCCGGACCCATCGATTGCCATCTCGTAGATCTCGTAGTTACCGGCTCTCCCGCTGGCAAACGCGATGATGCGCCCATCGGGCGAGACCGCCGGCGAGATGTTGCCGCCTGTCGTATCGGTGAGCTGAGCGGGCTCACTCCCGTCCACGCCAATACTGGCAATCTGGGTCTGTCCATCGACGCTGGATGTGTACACGATCCGCGTACCGTCGGGCGTCCAGACTGGCTCGGTCTCGTTGCCGCTGTTGCTGGTGAGCTGCGTCAGCTGGGTGCCGTCGGCATCCATGAGCCAGATGTCGAACGTACCGCTCCGGTTGGAGGAGAATGCGATCCTCGTCCGGTCCGGCGAATAGGCGGCGCCGAGGTTGGTTCCGGTGTCCGCCAGTACAGGGACAAACACCCCGGGCTCGGCGAGCCGCACGGCGTAGATCCCCACCCCGCCGCGAGCGGCGCGGTCCGACGATATCAGCAGGTCCCCGTTGACGTACACCTCGACCGAATCGGCGCTGCCATACGGGGTGGAAGCGCGCACCATCGTATGGCCCAGGCTCACGGCCGAAATGGCGCCGTTGGAGACGCTGGCGACACTGGGCCGCGTGCTGGTCCAGGTGATGGGGCCGCTCACGCCCGGCACCGCCACGCCGCTGGGGTCGAGCAGCCGGGCGGCGAGCTGCACCCGGTCGCCCACGCTCAGGGCCAGGCGCTTCCGCTCAATTGCGACGTTGATCGGTGCGACTGTTACCGTCCAGACCACCGGCGCCACGCCGTCGAGGTGGGCCGTCAACGTCGTCGTTCCCCGTTTCCGCGCCGTGAGGGTGCGGCTCTCGGTGGCAAAGCTCGCGACGGTCGTGTCGGCGACGGTAAAGGTTACCGGCACATTGTCGAGCGCATTGCCGGCTGCATCCAGCGCGCGGATATCAAAACGCCGAGTGGTAGTGACTGGAACGGAAATGGGGTCATTGCCTGCCTGTGGCACCGTGATGGCACCGGCAACCGGCGGCCGCACCGCCAGCTTTATCCGTCCCACCATGCCGTAGCCGCGGACGGTGATGACCGTCTCACCTGGCCCCGTGGCGCGGACGATGCCGCCAGCCTCGACCGCCGCCACCGCCGGGTTCTCGGAACTCCAGTTGAGCCCGGTGGACAGGTGACGGTCGCCCTGGGTCGGAATGGTGGCGTACAGTGTATCCGTGGCACCGCTCGCGAGGGTCAGCGACTCGAGCGTGGTGAAGAGAGCGGTATCCACCGACACGCTCGCCGTTCCGCTCACGCCATTCGCCGCCGTAGCGGTGATGGTGGTGACTCCCGGGCCGGTTCCGACCACGACGCCGTCACGATCCACCGCGGCGATGCGGGTGTCGGCCGAGCTCCAGGTGAGCGGCACAATGGGCGGAGTGGAACTGTCAGCGATGGAGACGTGCGCAACAAGGCGGGCCGGCTCCAGCGGAATGAGCGCGACCGAAGCCGGCTCGAGCAGGATGGCCGAGACGGGGACCGGCGGTCCCGCCGAGGCGACTGGCACTGGCGTGGATGAGGTGACGGTGACCTGGGAGGTGTCCCGCCGGCCGCCGGCGACCGCCTCGATCAGCGTGGTACCAGTACCGTGGCCAGTGACGGAACCGTCGGCCGTGACCGTGGCAATGGCGGTGTCGGAGGAAAGAAACGTGATGGTGGCGCTGGCGACGATCCGTCCCTGCGGATCGTAGGCTGCGGCGAAGAGCCGGGTGTCCTGGCCAGCCTCCAGCCGGAGAGCGTCCGGCGTCACCTGCACCTCGGCGATGGACTGGGCCGAGGCGGACGGGGTGATGACCGCCGCCAGCAGGAGGGTAAGCAATGCCGCCTTCATGCCAAGTCCCGCGCCTGTCCCATGCTCCAGCGTCCACCTTCGGTCAGTCGTTCAGAGCCTGCTGTCTCTCCGGGCGGTCAAAATGGGCCCGTTTCTCGTGGAACCGCAACACCTTGCACGACCCGGGCCGGAGGCCTCAGGCACGCTGTCAGCGACGGGAAAAGGATGACATTGGCATTCGGAATGGACCGTCATGGCAGATCGGGCCGCGGAAACCTTGCACAACAGTAGCGGTTGTGCAAGTTATAACGCGCGATGGCGCTGTTCCCCGGGCCATCCCCGGCGGCTGGTTGTGCCGCAGTCCGATCCATGGAGCTTCAATGTCCACGCTAGACGATCTCGAAACGGGCTGGACGAGTGGTGGCTGGATGGACGACACACCGCTCTCGAGCGAACCGCTCCCGCCCCCGCCGCCGTTGACGTTCAGCCTCCCTCCGGTCGAGCCGGTGGAACCGTTCCGGGCGGCTCCAGCCCCGGCCAAAAAGCGGAGCAGTGCCCCGCGCCGCTCCACCAAGGCTGCGAAGAAGACCACGAAGAAGAGCGCCCGCAAGGGCGCCAGCAAGGGCGCGAAGAAGAGCGCCAGGAAGGTGGCGAAGAAGCCCACCCGGAAGGCCGCCAAGCGCATGCCGGCCAAGAAGGCCGCCAAGCGAACCCCGGCCAAGAAGGCTGCCAGCCGCCGCCCGGCAAGCAAGAAGAGCCGGCGCTGAGCGGACGTCGCAGCGTCCGTCCGGTCGTCCTGCTCCTGCTGGCCGCGCTCCTGGCGTCGGCCTGCCGGAGCGGGGAGCCGGAAGGCGTGGCCCTGGTTGGCGCCACGGTCATTGACGGTTCGGGGCGGCCACCACTCACCGACGCCGTCATCGTGGTGCGCGGCACCCGGATCGACACCATCGTGCCGGCGCAGGGTTATGAAATACCCCGGCGCACCCGCGTGGTGGATGTCTCGGGAAAGTGGATCATTCCCGGCCTGATCGACGCACACGCGCACGTTTCGCGCTGGGCGCTCCAGCGCTATCTCGCCTATGGCGTCACCACCGTGCGTGACCTGCACGGGCCGCTCGATTCCATCCTTCCGCTTCGCGAGGCGGTAAACCTCAATTCGATTGCCGGCCCGCGCATCTATTCGGCGGGCGCGATGATCGACGGCGTGCCTCCCACCTACCCTGATGCGTTTGGCGTGCGGGACCAGCGCGAGGCGCGCCGAGCCGTGGACAGCCTGGTGCAGATCGGGGCTGACCTGGTCAAGGTGTACACCCGGATCGACCCTGACCTGATGCGCGCCATCACCGACGAGGCCCGCACCTTCCAGATGCGGGTGGCGGCGCATCTCGGCCTGACCGACGCCGTCACCGCGGCCAACCTGGGCGTCCGCAGCATCGAGCACCTGAGCGGCATACCGCAGGCGGCGAGCCCTGCACCGGAGGCGCTCTACGCCGCACACCGCGCCAGCTTCTTCAAGGGATGGACTGCGGTCGAGGAAAGCTGGGCCGGACTCGACTCAGCGGCGCTCCTCAAGGTGGCGCAGGCACTGGTGGCCCGGCGGGTGATCCTGGTGCCGACGCTGGTACTGCATGAGACCTACGCCAACCTGGACAACGCCACCACCTACACCGATTCCGCGCTCAAGGCGGTGCCGAGAGCCGAGATCGATCGCTGGAACACGGCGGACATGATCCAGCGGGCGGGCTGGACCCGGGCGGATTTCGAGTCATTCCGGAAGTCGCGCCCCAGGCAGGATCTCTTTCTCCGGCTGTTCTACATGAATCGCGGCATCATCGCGACCGGCACCGACGCCTCCAACCAGCAGCTGGTGCCAGGAGAGAGCGAACACAAGGAACTGGCCCTGCTGGTGCGGGCGGGGATCCCGCCGGAGGATGCCCTGCTGGCGGCCACCCGCAATGCCGCGCTGCTGATCGGCGCGGACTCCATCGGGACGCTGGCTCCGGGCCGAGCCGCCGACCTCCTGGTACTCTCGCGCAATCCGTATCAGGACATCAACAACACCCGAAGCATCGAATACGTCATGGCGCGGGGAAACCTGATGCCGGCGGATTCGCTGAGAAGGTGGTGAGTCGCGAGTCACGGGTCTCGGGGCTCGGGGCTCGGGTCGCGAGACCCGTGACCCGTGACCCGTGACCCATGTCCCTCACTGATCTCCTCGTCGCCTGGGCGCTCGTCAGCGCCCTCTTTCTCCTCTGGGAAGCCGTGAGCATGCGGCTCTCGCATGCCGGCAATGCCGGCGGCTGGCTGCGCGCCCCCGCACGCATCTACGTCGCCGAGGCGCTGGTGCTCACGCTCCTCGGCACGCTCTGGTTCGCGAGCATTGGATCCGGCACCTGGCCGCTGGTGTTCTTCCTGCTCGGCATCCTCATGGAATGGCCCGGCCCGGTGCGGCACGGAATCCATGCGCCTGATGGCTCCCGCCCCGCCGCCCTGCGTATCCTGCTCGGGACGCTTAGGGTGCTGGCCGCAGGGGCGGTGATGTGGGTGTGTTACTGAAGACGGGAAGACGGGAAGGCGGGAGGACGGGAAGTGACCTGTGTGCGAGCCGCGATCTCACCAGATCCGGGTGCGTTCGAGACCCACCTCCCGTCTTCCCGCCTTCCCGCCTTCCCGTCTATCTTCTTGCCATGCGCTGGACTCCCACCCAGATGGATCGCCTCGAGAATGCGGCGCGGAAGCAGCTGCGCGTTGCGCTGCGCCGGCGAGGGACCGAGTACATCGTCACCGCAAAGCGAGTGACCACGGTCGGCGGCCGCGAGGCGCTGATCGGGCATCTTCCCATGACCGGTGAAAACCTCACCTTCCGGCTGGACGACGTGGACGAGTTCCAGATCATCGGGGACTGAAGCCGCGTGGCGCCAGCTCCCATCCTGGTCCATCTCGACGAAAGCTGTCTCGGCAACGGCCGCACCGGTGACAACCCGGGCGGGGCCGGCGGCGTGATCGAGACTCGCACCGGCTCAGGCATCCAGCGCCGGGACATCTATCTCTCCTCACCGGCCACTACCAACAACCGGATGGCGCTCGCCGGCGCCATCGCGACGCTCGAAGCGCTCTCAGCCAAGGGACGCCGGCTTCGCGTCGTCATCGTATCCGATTCCGAGTATCTGGTGAAGGGCATCAGCGAGTGGGCGCCGGGCTGGGCAGCCCGCGGCTGGCGCCGCAAGGGCGGTGCGATCGAGAACCTCGAGCTGTGGCAGGAACTGGTGCGGCGCGCGCGCGACCATGACGTCGAGTGGCGCTGGGTCCGCGGCCACAAGGGTCATGCCAAGAACGAATACGCCAATGACCTCGCCATCAAGGCGGCGAAGGAGCAGATCAATTCAGGCGGCGTGACGGAGTCGGGATTCCTGGATTGGCTGACAGCGAAGCGGAAGAAAGGGTTGTATGTGGGGTACGACGAAGATGAGGGGTTGCTGTAGGGACACGGCATGCCGTGCCCCTACAGCAACCCCTACTCCACCACCTTCACCACGTCCCCACCATCCGATGCACGCGTAATCCGCATCTCCACCGGCACATCCATTCTCAGGTACACGCCGTGGTCGCCCTTGCCGAGCATGCTCGCGGCCGGGTGGATGAAGAGTCCCGCAGCGTCCAGGGTATCCACCGCCACCGAGGTCGAGAGGTCGCCTACATCGCGCAGGAACGGCTGCGCCTTGTGCAGCTGGTCCTCGTAATCAACTGCCACGTCGGCCTGAAGCGGGGCGAGTCCGGGCAGCACCAGCGTCCCGCCAGTGATCAGGAGACTGCGCGCGCCGCCGGCGTTGAATGGCAGTGCCTCATACTCCTTCACGTCCGACTTCACGTAATCGCCGGTGGCAATGCCGTCGAGCGCGGAGAGGATGGCGGCCACGTTGAGGGCGCGGAGGCGCTGCTTCTCGGGATCATCCGGCAGTGCACCGCTCTCGATCAGCACCGTGCTGGTGCCCCACGCCTGCATGTGATCGCCAAAGGCGCGCGGGTTGTAGGTGTCGTCGTAATGGGCCATGCGGCCGGCGATCTCGCTGCGGAGCGTTTCCACGATGCGCGCGGCCACCTGGCCGGCGCGGGTGCGTACGTCATTGTAATTGTCGCTCGCATCCGTCGGTGGTGCCTGCAGCGCGATGGCCGTCTGCAGGCCATTCCGTCCCGCGCGGGTCCGCGCATTCTGGTCGTGGAGGTTGAAGCCAAAGTCCGGGTGGATCTTGTCGCGCAGCGCCTTGAGGATCCGGCCCTCGGGTGTTGCGAGACGGGCCGCGTCGCGGTTGATGTCGATGCCAGCGGCATTCTCCCGCCGGAATACCTCGGCGCCGTCGGGATTGAGCATTGGCACGAACGTGATGGTGAGCTTGCTGGAGAGCCGGTCGCGCAGGTCGCTTGCCGCTGAGTCGGCGAGGAAGCCGAAGATGTCAGCCAGCGACATTGTGGCCGTGGACTCGTCGCCATGCATCTGTGACCAGAGCAGGACGGTGGTGGGCCCATGGCCAAAGGTTACCGTCTGGATGGAACGGCCCTGCATGGACTTCCCCACCTGCTCACTACGGAGCGCCGAGGAGGCAAGGGACGGCGCCACCGCGCGCCAGAACTCGTCATGGGTAAATCGCCGGCTGGTGATGGCGTCCACGTGGTAACGCTTGGCCAGTGCCAGGAGCTGGGCGGTGTCGGGAGGCGCGCTGCCGGCTGCGTGCGGCATCATGGCAACGCTGAGCGTGGCAAGCGCGGCGAGCAGCGCCGCGCCGAGGGAGGAGCGAATTGTCTTGGGCATGCGGAATATGATGGCCTCATGCGCCGGAAGACGCCAGCCCATCAGTACGGCCGGCGTTCACGACCCACTTCGCGCCCGCTCTGGTCCACGACGATGATCGGGCTCGGCAGCGTGCGCTCGAGCAGCCGTCGCGGCCTGGCCCGCAGCTGGGCCATCGTGCCAGCGGCGACGGTCAGCGGCTCCGACGGCGCGTAGGACACTGTGTAGCCCAGGTCCTGCAGAGCACCGATGGTCATCCCGGTCAGGGCATTGTCGGAACTGCTGATGTAGCCGGTCATCAGCTCGTAGCCGAATGTCGCTTCGCGCCAGTGATTGTCAGCGGTACCCGCTCCGCCGGAGTTTTCGAGCGGTATCGTGCTCGACAGGCCGCCGAGGTCACGATAGCCCTGCACACCGTCGGGGCCAGTGTAGCGCGGGTCCTGGGAGCCGGAGCCCACGACGAAGTTGCGATCTTCCCACAGCGTACCGATACCCAGGATGTGCCCCATCTCATGCAGGACCACGTCCTGCAGTTGGCCGCTCGCGGCGAGCTGGGCCACGTCGGCGACGTCGAGATGCATGTAGCCCATCGACGGCAATCGGCTGAGGCTCCGGATCAGGCAAGGCCCTGCGGCGCCGAGAATGCCGCCCACGTCGTCGATGCCGTCAGTTTCGATGTAGATCAGGATGTCATCGACTGTCTCGCTGATCGCCGGCTGGTTGGCGAAACATTCCGCTACCGGGCGATTCAGCGGAGCGTCGGGCAGGTCGGTGGTGAGGATGGCGCGCCAGCGCGCCACCGCCGCCGTAACGGCATCCTGCATCGCCGAGGAGGGCGCACCACCGAGGTACTGCACTTTGATGTCGAAGGCGCTCGTGATGGACGTGGCACCAGCCGTGAGCGTACGGGTGACGCCCGCTTCCCCGGAAGCGAATGCGGTCAGCGAATAACTGCCTGGCGTGCTGCCCATACGCCAGTCGATGCGGGCGGTGCCGGTGCTGTCGGTGCTCACCAGCCCTGCGCCCGGCAAGGTGCGCCCGTCGGCGGAACTCGCAAAGTGGACAGCGACATTGGGCGTGCGATTCCCGTACTGGTCAGCGAGTTGCACGCTCACCTGCACCGGCGAGTAGATCGGAACCGATTGCAGGTCTCCATCCACCGTCATGGATGCCACCTCGCCGGGAAGTCCGGTGGAGGTGAATGTGATGGACGGCAGCCCTTCCACGGTTACCGTCAGCTCGTTGACACCCGCAATGGTGTCGAGAATCCAGGAGGTGGGCTCCCAATGCCCGGCGACGCCAGTGACACTATTGAACGTGACCGAGCCATGACCGGGCACGACCGCTGCCGTCACGGAAACACCCTCGAGCGGCTGACCGCCAGCGTCGTACACGTTGATTGACGGAAGCAGCGAAGGCCCACCGACCACGCCCTGTAACGGGTTGTCGCTCCTGGTGATCGTGGCCGGACCGCCGCCGGTGCTGGTGGCATGGAACACAAGCGGCGAACCGCGCAACAGTGGCGCCAGCACCGAGAGCACGAGCTCGGATGAATTGGACGCCGGCATGGTCCAATGTCCCGCCGAGGCAATCCCGTCGCTGTTGGTGAAAGCCAGCGTATCCTGGATCTTGCCGTGCGCTGTGCTGAACGCCACGGGGTAGCCGACAACTGGAGTGCCGGCATCATCAGTGACCTTGACCGCTGGATCCACCGCCAGCGGCGCCAGCACCACGGCACTCTGGCCGTCACCGGCAAAGATCCGGATCGTTGCCGGTGGCGCCGCCACCGCGAAGGTGTGGAACGCGACGCTCTGCGGATTGAATCCTGGAGCGCTCGCCGTCATGACCTGAAGCCCGGCTGCCGACCCCAGCGTCCATGCGGGGGCCTGCGCGATGCCAGCCGCGTTCGAGATCGCGGTCGCCGATTGTGGCGCGCCGCCGCCGGATGTCACAGCGAACGTGACTTGCACGCCCGGCTGGGGTTTGCCGTCGGACGTCACCTTGACGCCGGGCGGCTCGAACTCCGCTCCGGTCTGGCCAATCTGATTTTCCGTCCAGCTGCTGAGGGCCGCCATGGTGCCCGAGCTGACGGCAGACACGTCGAATTGCACGGAGTCGATCGAAGATTGCGGCAGGGACGCGATGAGCCGCTGGGAGCCAGCGGCGAGCACCTTCCAGTGCCCGGCGACCGCCATGCCGCCAGCATCAGTGACCGCAATTGAATCTTCCAGCAGGGCAAGACCCGATACCCCGCCAAACACCACCAGCGCGCCGGCCACCGCTGCCCCGCCCTCATCCAGAACCTTGACCGCCGGCTGCTCGCTCAGCTCCTGGCCAGTCACGATCGTCTGGGCCGTTCGCGACGCTGCGACAACGGACTGCGCCGGCGACGACGCACCACCCGCACGGAAGAACACTGTATCCGTGCCCGACACCGCCCGCAGCAGGTTCAGCCCCGCACCCAGTGTCCACGCACCCGCGCTGGCTGCGCCATTGGCATCGGTCACCGGCGCAGGCGCGGCTACGTGGCCGCCGCCGCTCACCACCGAGAATGCCACCGTCGCGCCCGGCACGGGATTGCCATCGTCATCAACCACGCGCACTCCAGGCGGCTCGGACACCACGCTTCCCGAGACGGCGTTCTGCAGCTGCGACGAGGTCGCGGCCATTCCTGCTGCTGCGCCGGAGACAATGGTAACGGCCAAGGATGCACTGGCGAGGCCGGTCGCCGAGAAACGAAGCTCATGCGCGCCGAGTGGCCCGGAGACCAGGATGCCAGGGAAGGTGGCGCGGCCGTTGGCGCCAGTAGTGGCGGTAGTTGTGCCGCTCGCGGTGCCACCGACCAGCATCGCCGTGATGGTGACGCCGGCCTTGGCCACCGGCTTGTGGTTAGCGTCGCGCAGCTCGATGACGGGCGCCGGCTGCAGCGCGTCACCGGCGGCAAGGCTGGTTGCCGGCGACGTAACGATGGCGAGACTGGCTGGGGCCGCGACGACTGGCGTCGGATCGGGAGCTGTCGCGTCGCCCCCGCAGGCGGCGACTATCATGGCAGCGCCCGCAACGAGGGCGCGGTGAGTGCGTCGTATCATTTGCCGCTTCGGCCTGTTACCTCGGGCGCTGTCGGAGGACGCGCCCATTCATGTCAGACGTAACTACGAACCCGGCAGGCATCCGCTCCACCAGCTTCCGGGCTGGAGCAGGCAGCCCGCGCAGGCCCGCCAGCGTAAAGCCGAGCGGTTCCGCGCTCGAGTAATCCACTATGTAACCAAGGTCCTGCATCGAGCCGATGGTCATCGCGGTAAGCGGATTGGCGCCGCTGCCGATGAAACCGGTCATAAGTTCGTTCTGGAAGACGCTCTCGCGCCAGTGCGAGTTCCACGTACCCGATCCCCCGGTCCCTTCCACGGGAACATTCGTCGCCAGGCCGCCCATGTCGTGGTACTTCTGCCGGCCGACAGCGCCGAGATACTGTGGGTCGGTGGAGCAGGTGACCGCGTCCGGATCTTCAGGGCAGGCCCCGGTCAGCAGGCCCTGGTCGGGCCAGATAGTGCCGAAACCGAGCGCGTGCCCCATTTCATGCAGCAGCAGGTCATTCAATTCGGCCTGGGTCATGGTCGCCAGGTCGGCGGAGTCGAGCTGAATGACGCCGAGGGAAGGCAGCCCGCCCGCGGACCGCAAGACGCACGGTCCGGCGCCGCCCAGGATGGAGCCAGGGCCGTCGAGCGAATCGATTGCGACGTAGACGCGGATGTCTTCGATCGTCGCCGAGACGGCGGGCTGGCCGTCGAAGCAGGTCTCCGCCGGCAGGTCGATCGTATGGCTGGGCAGGTCACCCACGATGATGGCCTGCCACCGCTGCACCGCAGCCGCCACTGCCGCCTGCTCGGCGGCGGTCGGTGATCCGATGAGCCGTGTGTCTATCGAGAATGCCGATACCGCGGCTGCCGCAGTGGCCAGGAAGGTCAGCGGCGCCACGCCGGTGACGGTTGCGGTCACGCTGTTGGTGCCTTGCGCGGTACCCATCGTCCAGGAAGTTACCTTGGCGACTCCAGCCGCATCGGTTACCGGCGTGGCGCCCTGAAGCGAGCCGCCTCCCGCCGTCACGGCGAAGGTCACCGTCATTCCGGGCACGGGGTTGCCGGCAACATCGGAGACAACGACAGCGGGCGGGTCCGCGGCGGCCTGCCCAACGGTCGCGTTCTGGCTGAGCGAACTGCGGGCCGTGAGCTGCGATGGTGTGCCCGCCACCAGCGTGACGGCGCGGGCCAGCGTGGTGATGCCTGTTGCGGAGAACTTGAGCTGGTGTGATCCGGCCGGGCCGGAAAGCACCAGGCCCTCGAAGGTTGCGCGCCCCGATGCGTCGGTCGCCACGGCGGTGGTGCCGCTGGCGCTGCCGCCATCCAG
>DASSHL010000033.1:0-3743 GCA_035692845.1 Gemmatimonadales bacterium | reverse complement strand
GAGCTCGATCTGCAACAGGAGCGCGGTGGCATTTCCGTTGCTGGGGACGCGCTGGCGGGCTATTCTTCGGACATGGCGCGCGCAGTGGTGCGAGCGCTGGGTTTACGTGCCGGCGTGGTGGTGAGTGAGGCGAGCGCCGAGCGTGCGGTGAAGCTGGCAGCGAGCGGGCAAAGCGGCAGCTGGGTGCCGCTCGGAGGGAGCTGGCGCGCCGCATCCGCGTTTGGGCGGGTGCACATCACGCGGGCCGAGCCGCCGCCGAAGCCGGTCGTGCTGCAACCGGGGGCGGGAGAGACGCGCTGGGGCGAGTGGACGTTTCGCCTTGCGCGTGACCTGGCGCCCGCGAAGCCGGATCGCCAGGCCATGACAGCCTGGCTCCCGCCTGGAGTCGTGGTCATCCGGTCCCGACAAGCTGGCGACCGCATGCAACCCCTTGGTGGCCCCGGACGTCGCACGGTCGCGCGGCTGCTGCAAGAGGGGCGCGTGCCGCTGGAACGGCGCGGCTTCTGGCCGCTGATTGAGTTCGATGGGGCGCCGGTCTGGATTCCGGGCATCTGCCGGAGCCAGCACGCGGTGCCGGACCCCGGGACGGAGGCCCTGAGGATTGACGCTGACCACCGCTGATGTGCTTCGCCGGACTGGTGGGCGGCGCATGCGCTCCATCGTCTTTGACGAGGAGACGATCGCGCGACGGGTGGCGGAGCTGGGCAGCGAGATTACCGCGGCCTATCCCGAGGGTGAGTTGCTGGTGCTTGGCCTGCTCAAGGGCAGCTTCATCTTCCTGAGCGACCTGGTCCGGCGCATCGAGCGGCCTATCCATGTGGATTTTCTGGTGGCCAGCTCCTACGGGAAGGGGACGGTTTCCAGTGGCACGGTGCGGTTGCTCTACGATCCGGAAACCGAGCTGGCGGGGAAGCACATCCTGCTGGTGGAAGACATCATCGACTCGGGGCGTACGCTGATGCGCCTCGCGGAAATTCTTCGCCAGCGTCACCCGCGGAGCATTTCCATGTGCGCCCTGCTGGACAAGCATGTGGCGCAGTGCACGCCCCCGGAGCTTCGCTTCGTCGGGTTCGAGGCACCCCCCGCGTTCCTGGTCGGCTATGGCCTGGACCACGCGGAGAACTATCGACATCTCCCGTTCATCGGGGATCTGGAGTCGGACGACTAGATGGCGGAACGCCTGCCGCCCCGGCCTCCCAAGGGCAGTTGGGGCAACCTGAGCAAGAATCTCGCGCTGTGGGTGCTGGTCGGCCTGCTCGCGCTCGCGCTGTTCCAGCTGATGAACAACCAGCGGTCCGGCTCGGAAGAACTGTCATATACGCAATTCAGCCAGCAGCTCGATGCCCGGAACGTGGCCAGCGTGGAGATCTTCGATGGCAAGTACATCGAGGGCGACTTCCGCGCGCCGATCTCGGTAAGCGGCCACTCGATCACGAGCTTCAAGGTGCTGCTGCCGGTCGCCGACAGCGAAGAGTTCGTCAAGCGGCTCGAGTCCTCCGGCGTCATCATCAAGGCCAAGGAACAGCGCGGTGCCCTGACGGCAATCATCATCTCGGCGCTGCCGTGGGTGGTCATCATCGGGCTCTGGATCTTCTTCCTCCGCCAACTGCAGGCGGGTGGCAGTCGCGCCTTCGCCTTCGGGAAGTCCAAGGCCAAGCTGCTCGCCGGTGACACGCCGAAGGTGACGTTTGCTGACGTGGCCGGCGCTGATGAAGCCAAGGTCGAGCTGCAGGAAATCATCGAGTTCCTGAAGGATCCCCAGAAGTTCACGCGGCTCGGCGGCCGCCTGCCCAAGGGCGCGCTCCTCGTCGGCCCTCCGGGGACCGGCAAGACCCTGCTGGCCCGTGCCGTCGCGGGCGAAGCCGGGCGGCCCTTCTTCTCGATGTCGGGCTCCGACTTCGTGGAAATGTTCGTTGGCGTGGGCGCCTCGCGCGTGCGCGATCTTTTCGAGCAGGGCAAGGCGCATGCGCCCTGCATCATCTTCATCGACGAAATTGACGCGGTGGGCCGTCACCGCGGCGCCGGCCTGGGTGGCGGGCACGACGAGCGCGAACAGACGCTCAACCAGCTGCTGGTCGAGATGGACGGCTTCGAGTCCAACGATGGCGTCATCCTGCTGGCAGCCACCAACCGGCCCGACGTGCTCGATCCGGCGCTGCTCCGTCCCGGCCGCTTCGACCGCCAGATCGTGGTGGATGCACCTGATGTGAAGGGCAGGGAAGGAATTCTTCGCGTGCACACGCGAAAGATTCCCCTGGGGAACGACGTCAAGCTCGACATCATCGCCAAGGGAACACCTGGCATGGCCGGCGCCGATCTCGCCAACCTGGTCAACGAGGCCGCGGTGCTCGCGGCTCGGCGCAACAAGTCGCTCGTGACCATGGACGATTTCGAGGACGCCAAGGACAAGGTGACGCTCGGGCTCGAGCGGCGCAGCCTCGTCCTCTCGGAAGAAGATCGCCGCCTAACCGCATACCACGAGGCGGGACACACGGTGGTCTCGCTCTATACGCCGGGCGCGGACCCGGTGCACAAGGTCACCATCGTCCCGCGCGGTCGCGCACTCGGCGTGATGCATTCACTTCCGGAGCGGGACCGCTACGGCCACACCCGGGAATTCCTGGTTGGGCGGCTCGCCATCAGCTTTGGCGGGCGCGTCGCTGAAGAACTGATCTTCGGCCCCGCCAAGGTCACCACCGGCGCCGGCAGCGATATCCAGGTCGCCACCAACATCGCCCGGCAGATGGTCACCACCTTCGGGATGAGCGAACGCGTGGGCATGATGGCAGTGGGCGAGCGCGAGCAGGAGGTGTTCCTCGGCCGTGACTTCGCGCAGCGGCGCGAGATCTCGGAGCACACCGCGCGGATCGTGGACGAGGAAGTGAAGGCCCTGCTCGACGCAGCCTATCAGCGCGCGCACTCGATCCTCACCGAGCAGCGTGAGCTGCTGGACCGGGTCGCCCAGGCGCTGCTGGAGCGGGAAACGATCGATCACGACGATGTCATGACGCTCTTCCGTGGTGGAACCCTGCCACCGCGGCCGCCGGAGACGCCCGAACCGGTCAAGACGGTCCCGCCGCCCCGGCCCGATGCTGTGCCGGGTCGCGCCCCGGTCCTCGGCATTCCACCAGCCGAGCCCGCCGGCGCGTGATCGCCACCCCGCTCGACGCACGGTCCGGCCGTGCGGTGCGGGAGGCATTGAGCGAACATGGGTGGGATGACGCACGCGCCGCCGATGCGGCGTCCGGCCTCCATCAGACGATTATTCACCTCGAGGGCCTCGACGCAGACGCGATCGAGGCCCTCGTGCCATTTGCAGGCACCCTTGGCCTCGAACTGCTGACCGGGGCGGATTGGGTGCTGCTTGCCGGCAGCACGTCCCGGCTAGGCGCGCTGGCTCGGCCCTGGCTGGTGCCGCCGGCGCTGGCGGAGCTCGCGGTGGGCGTGGGCTCGGCGCTCGCGGCCGCGGCGCCCGCCTCGTGGCGCGTCGCCGGCCGGACCGTGCCGCTCGACGCGCCGGTCATCATGGGCATCCTCAACGTTACGCCGGACAGTTTTTCGGATGGCGGCCGGTATGTGCAGCTCGATGCGGCGCTGGCGCATGCTGAGCAGCTGGCAGCAGATGGGGCCGTCATCATCGATGTCGGTGGCGAGAGCACGCGGCCCGATCGTACCGAGCAGGTGAGCGTCAGGGAGGAGCAGGAGCGAATCCTCCCGGTCATCTCCGCGCTGGCCCGGCGGCT
>DASSHL010000032.1:0-8864 GCA_035692845.1 Gemmatimonadales bacterium | reverse complement strand
GTGGGGATCCTGGAGCCGGATACGGCGGTCGGCGCGTCGGGCCTGGAGAGTGCGCTCGATTCGTTGCTCACCGGGGTGCCCGGCGAAACCGTCCAGCTGCGAGATCACCTGGGCCGGCGCTTCGACTCGCCCGCACGGCTGGTCCGCGAGCCGGTCGCGGGAAGCAGTGTGGTGCTGACCATCGATGCGCGACTGCAGGAGATCGCCGAGCGCGCGCTGGACGAGGCACTCGACAGTTCCGGCGCCCGCAGCGGAGATGCTGTCTTCCTCGACCCCTCAACCGGGGAACTGCTCGCGGTCGCCTCCCGCGTGGAGGGAGAGCGCTCGAGCGCCTCGGCCTTTACCACCCCGTACGAACCCGGTTCCACCGCCAAGCTGTTCACCGCGGCGGCGCTCCTGCTGCATCACGCGGTGGACAGTACCGACACGGTGAACGGCGAGAACGGCGACTGGATGGTGCCCACAACCTATGGGCGGCCCTACCATATTCATGATGACCACGAGGTGGCGGGCACGCTCACGCTGGCTGAGGCGATCGAGGTCTCCAGCAATATCGCGATGGCCAAGTTTGCCCGGCGCCTGACCCCCTCGCAGCTGTACGAAACGCTTCGCAGCTTCGGCTTTGGTTCGTTTACCGGCGTGGGTTTTCCGTCCGAGTCGCGCGGCAGCCTGCCCAGGCCGGTTCCGCGGGAATGGACCAGGGACTACACGCTGGAAAGCCTCTCACGCGGCTATGGGCTCTCGGTCACCGCCGTGCAGCTCGCCTCGGCGTACGCCGTGATCGCCAATGGCGGTGTGCTCTACACCCCGGCGCTGGTCAAGGAAGTCCTGGGGCCCGATGGCAGCGTGCTCTACCAGCACGCGCCGGAGCCGGTGCGGCGAGTGCTTCCCGAGGATGTCGCCGCGACGTTGCGGGGCTATCTCAAGCGCGCGGTGAGCACCGGCGGCACCGGAGAGCGGGCACAGATCCAGAACTACGAGCTGGTGGGCAAGACCGGCACGGCCAAGGTGGCGAGCGGCGGTCGCTACGATGCCGGGCAGTATGTTGCCTCGTTCGCCTCGATCTGGCCGGCGGACAATCCGCAGATTGTTGCCGTGATCAAGATCGACCGCCCACGCGGCGTGTATTACGCCTCGCAGACCGCGGCGCCGCTCACCAGCGAGATGCTCCAGCAGGCGCTCGCTTCGCGCAACCAGGCCTTGAAGCTGGATGAGCTGGTGACACCGTCGACCGTCACTCCGTCACGCGTCGAGCCGCCGACCGTCGAGCAGCGCGAGGCGGAGCCCAAGGTAGTTCGCGTAGCCTGGCCGGCAGGCGTGGCGCGCGACAGCACGCGGCCGGAAGTCGCGGTGCCCGACATGGCCGGTCGCGACACGCGCAGTGCTGCCACTGCGCTCTTTGCAGCGGGATTCCGCGTGAAGCTGGACGGAGGGCCGGGATCCGTGCGCGAGATGACCCCGGCGGCTGGCAGCTCGGTACCTTCGGGCAGCACGATCATCCTTCACACAACTTCGACCGCTACTGTTGCGCACCATGACTGATACCCGACTTCTGATTGACCTGCTTGCCCGCCACGAACTGCTGGTGGAGCGCCCGCCCGAACTGCCGGTCCTCACCGGTATCACAGCCGATTCGCGTTCGGTGGTGCCTGGAGGCGCCTACGTGGCGATTCGCGGGAGCCAGGCGGACGGCCACCAGTTCATCGGTGACGCGGTGGCCCGAGGCGCGGCGCTCGTCGTGGTGGAGCAGCCGGGTGATTTCGGTGTTCCGCAGGTGGTGGTCACGAATGGCCGGCTTGCAGCCTTGGCGTTGGCGCAGGCCTGGTACGACGACCCCGGCCGATCATTGACGCTGATAGGCGTGACCGGCACCAACGGCAAGACCACGACCGTGAGCCTGGTGCGGCACCTGATGAACGAGCAGGCGAGTGCCGGCAGCGTCGGGACCCTGGGCGCGTTTGACGGGAGCGGAGAGTCGGTGCCCTCGACCGCGGGATCCCTCACGACGCCGGGGCCGGTGGACATGCAGGCGACGCTGGCGGCGCTGCGCGACCGGGGGTGTCGCGTGGTGGCGATGGAAACCTCCAGCCATTCCCTCCATCAGGGGCGGCTGGACGGCCTGAGTTTCCGCGCCGGCATCTTCACCAACCTGACGCGCGACCATCTCGACTATCACGGCACCATGGAGTCGTATCTCGCCTCAAAGCTCCGGCTGGCCACCCTGCTGAGCAACGATGGCGTCGCAGTGATCAACGCCGAGGATCCCGCCTGGCGTTCGATGCGGCGCGATGTCCGTCGGATCACCTTCGGGCGGCACGCGGCGGGTGATGTGCATGCCACCGGCATTTCGCTCGATGCTGCTGGCTGTCGGTTCCGTCTCGAGAGTGTGTTTGGCAGTGCTGACATCGCCCTGCCACTGCTGGGGGATTTCAACCTCTCCAACGCACTCGGCGCGGCGGCCTGCGCGCTCGCGCTCGGTGTGCCCATGAAAACGGTGGCAGACCGGCTCAACTCGGCGCCCCAGGTGCCCGGTCGCATGGAGCGTCTCACCGAGTCACCCTACGTCGTCTTGCGCGACTATGCGCACACGCCGGACTCGCTCGAGCGCGCGCTTGCGGCCCTCCGGCCGTTGACCAGTGGCCGCCTGATTGTCGTGTTCGGGTGCGGCGGCGACCGCGACAAGGGCAAGCGCCCCATCATGGGCCGGATCGCCGCGGAGCAGTCGGACCTGGCTATCGTCACCAGCGACAATCCGCGGACAGAGGATCCCGAGGCGATCATCGACGATATCGTGGCAGGCATGGGCACGACGCCGAGGCGGCGGATAGCCGACCGCCGGGAGGCCATTCGTGAGGCGCTCGATGACGCCCGTCCGGGCGATACTGTCCTGCTCGCAGGGAAGGGCCACGAGACCTACCAGGTGGTGGGCACCGAAAAGTTCCCCTTGGATGAGCGCGAAATCGTGCGCGAACTCACGGGGGCCTGATGCGCTGGACAGCGGGTGAGGTGCGCGCGGCGCTGGGCCTGGCGGGAGATGAGTCCGACGACGAATACCCGTCCGTCTCCACCGACACGCGCACGCTCGAGCCCGGTGCGCTGTTCATCGCGCTGGTGGGCGAAAGACATGACGGGCACGATCATCTCCTGGAGGCTCGCGCTGCCGGTGCTGCCGCCGCAGTGGTGCGGCACGGCACGCCGCCAGTTGACGGGCTCACGTTCTTCGAAGTGGACGACACACTCCGGGCGTACGGCGACCTGGCGCACGCGCGCCGAAAGCAGGTCAAGGGTCCCGTCATCGCCATCACGGGCACCAATGGCAAGACCAGCACCAAGGAAATGGTGGCCGCCGTGCTGCGCACGCGGTTCCGGACGCATGCGACGCGACTCAACTACAACAACCTCGTCGGGGTGCCACTCACCATTCTCGAGGCGCCCGGCGACACCGAAGCGCTGGTGATCGAAGCGGGTGCCAACCTGCCGGGCGAGATCGCGCGCTACCGGGAGATCATCGAGCCGACGATTGCCATTGTCACCAACGTGGCTGAAGGGCATCTGGAGGGCTTTGGCTCCATTGAGGGAGTCATGTCGGAAAAGCTCTCCCTGGTGCGCGACGTGCCACTGGCTATCGTCGGCACCGAGCCGCCAATCCTGGCGGAACGCGCCCGCCACCTGGCCCGGCGTGAAGTCACTGCCGGGGTTCAGAACGCCGAGCGCAAGGCTCGTGACGTCGAGATCGATGGCGAGGGCAAGGCCTCGTTCACGGCGGGAAGCGAGCGAATTCACCTGCCGCTGCCGGGCCGGCACCTTGCCAGCAACGCCATGCTGGCCTGGGCGGTGGCGGAAGAGCTTGGGCTCGACCCTCACGCGTCGGCTGCGGCGCTGGAAGCATTGCAGTTGCCGGGTGGTCGCAGCGAAGTCATCCAGCGTAACGGGCTGACCATCCTGAATGACTGCTATAACGCCAATCCGCAATCGTTCACATCGGCGATCGCCACGGCGAAGGCGATGCGGCAGGGGCGCCGCCTGGTGTTCGTGGCGGGGACCATGCGCGAACTGGGCGCCGAGTCGGACCGGCTGCACGCGCAGGTGGCTGAGCAGCTGATGCTGCTCAAGCCTGACCTGCTGGCCGCGGTGGGTGCGTTCGTGGCGGCGCTGGAGCCGCACCGCGCCGCGCTTGGGGAACGCCTGCTGACCGCGGCGGATCCACTGGCGCTCGCGCCACTCCTGGCAGCGCGGCTCACGGGCTCGGAGTTGCTGGTGCTCAAGGCGTCCCGCGGCGTGGCGCTCGAACGTATACTTCCGCTCCTCACCATTCGCACCGCTTCCGCCGACGAGGCCTGATGCTCTATTACCTGCTGGCACCGCTCGGCAAGACGCACATCCTGTTCAACCTGTTCAACTACATCAGCTTCAGGGCAGCGGGTGCGGTTGTCACGGCGTTGCTCATCGCGTTCTTCATCGGGCCGGCCGTCATCAGGCGCCTGCGCGAGCGACGGGTCGGCCAGGTGATTCGCGCGGAAGGGCCGGCCAGCCACCAGAGCAAGCGGGGCACGCCCACTATGGGCGGGGTGATCATCCTGCTGGCTACGGTGGTGCCGACGCTGCTCTGGGCCCAGCTGGACAACCGGTTTGTGCTGGTCGCGCTGCTCTCACTGCTCTGGATGGGAGCGATCGGGTTTCTCGACGACTATCTCAAGATTGTCCAGGGCAAGTCACGCGGGCTCGTGGCGCGCTGGAAGCTGGCGGGGCAGGTGGGGTTCGGCATTCTGCTCGGCGTGCTGCTGCTCCTGCGCCCGGTGGTGTCTCCCGACGTGCTGCCGTCGACCGCCACAACGCTGCCATTCTTCAAGTACCTGGTGGTGAATTTTGCGCCGCTTATCTACGTGCTGTTCGTCACCGTTGTCATCACTGGCAGCAGCAACGCGGTGAACCTGACCGACGGGCTCGACGGGCTCGCCACCGGACTCACGGCCATTGCCGCGCTGGGCTTTGCCGTCTTCGCCTACATCCTGGCCCGGACTGATCTCACCTCGTATCTCTTCCTGTATCACTTCAATGGCGCGGGCGAGCTCTCGATCTTCTGTGCAGCGCTCATGGGAGCGAGCCTCGGTTTTCTCTGGTTCAATGCCTACCCGGCGCAGGTGTTCATGGGTGACACGGGAAGCCTTGCCATCGGGGGCGCGCTGGGGACGGTGGCCATCCTGCTCAAGGCGGAGTTCCTCCTGCTCATCATCGGAGGCGTGTTCGCCGCGGAAGCGGTCTCCGTGCTGCTGCAGACGTCGGTCTACAAGTGGCACAAGCGCACGCGCGGCAAGGAATACGCTGACTCTCACCGGGTCTTTCGCATGGCACCGCTGCATCATCACTTCGAGAAGCTGGGCTGGGCCGAGACGACCGTGGTAACCCGCTTCTACATCGTCGGCGTGATCTGCGCCCTGCTCGCCTTTGCCACGCTCAAGGTGCGCTGATGCTCGACGCATGGAAGGCGCCCGGCAGGGAAGTAGCCGTGATCGGGCTTGGCAAGAGCGGGCTCGCGGCCGGCCTGCTGCTCTCGGAGCGAGGCGTGCGGGTCTACGCCAGCGACTCAGGCACGTCGGCGCGGCACGAGCAGTGGGCGGACGCGTTGCGCGCCGCCGGTGCCACGGTTGAGCTGGGCGGGCATGACCTCGCAAAGATCCGCTCGGCGGTGGCGGCGATCGTGGCGCCTGGCATACCACCCGGCGTGGCACCGCTTCGGGCTGCGCGTGACGCCGGCGTTCCGGTCTATGCGGAGGCCGACCTGGGGCTCACCGAGCTGCCGCACACCCGGTACGTTGCCATCACCGGCACCAACGGAAAGACCACCACCACCAGTCTGGTGGGGTTGATCCTGCAGGCGGCAGGGTTCCGCGCCGACACTGCGGGCAACATCGGTACTGCAGTCTCGGATATTGCGCGGCGGCCTTCTCCGCCCGAATGGCTCGCGCTGGAACTCTCCAGCTTCCAGTTGCACGACATGCCCCACGTCGATCCCACCGTGGCCATGCTCACCAACCTCGCACCCAATCACCTGGACCGATACGCCTCGCTCGAGGATTACTACGGCGACAAGGCGCTGCTCTTTCGCAATGCCACGAGCAGTTCCGTCTCGGTGGTCAACGCTGACGACCTGGCCGTGAGTGCGCTGATGCGGGACGTTCCGGGCCGGCAGCTGCGCTTCTCCCTTCGCAATCGGGCGGACGGATGGTATGACCGCACGGCGGATGCACTGATGCTGGGTGATGCGGCGATCCTGGGCCGCGCCGAGCTGCCGCTGCTCGGCGATCACAACGTCGCAAATGCCCTGGCGGCGGCACTCGCGACGAGTGCCGCGGGCGTTGAAATCCCCATCATCGCTGAAGGGCTGCGGCGGTTTCGCGCGATTGCGCACCGGGTGGAGCCGATTCGCGAGGTGAACGGCGTGCTCTGGATCAATGACTCGAAGTCCACCAATGTCACCTCCACCGAAGTGGCCATCCGCGCGCTGGACCGACCGTTCGTGCTGCTGCTGGGCGGGCGGCACAAGGGGGAGCCGTACACCCGGCTTGGACCGCTGCTCAAGGACCGCTGCCGGCTGGTGGTGGCGTACGGCGAGGCAGGGGACAAGGTGGAGGCGGATCTCAGGGATACCGTTGCCATCGTGAGGGGCGGCACCTTCGACGATGTCCTGACGCGGGCGCGTGACGCGGCCAGGCCGGGCGACGCGGTCCTGCTCTCACCGGCCTGCTCCAGTTATGACATGTTCGACAACTACGAAGAACGCGGCGAGACCTTCCGGGCCTGGGTCCAGGCGTTGTGAGGCAACTCGCAATCCGGCACCCCGGCGAGCTGCGCTGGGAAACGCGGCTGCTGGCGGTCGTGGTGCTGACGCTCGTGGTATTCGGCATTGTTGGCGTATACGGCGCGTCCAGCCTGGTGCCGCTGCATGGCGGACGGGTGGTGGAGTACAAGTATGCGCTCGTGCAGCTCTCCGGGGCGGTGATCGGTGGCATCCTGCTCGTCATCTTCTCCCGAGTGGACTACGATATCTGGCGGCGGATGGCCTGGCCGCTGCTGCTCTTCACTTTTGTGCTGCTGCTGGTCACGGTACTGCCGGGCACGGAGGCGATCGCCCCCACCCGGAATGGCGCGCGACGCTGGCTCCAGCTCGGGCCCCTCAGCGTGCAACCGTCGGAGGTGGCGCGCCTCGTTGTGGTGATCTGGTGCGCCATGCTGGTCACCAAGAAAGGCGACCAGCTCCGCAAGTTCCGGAACGGGATCCTGCCATTCGTGGTCATCCTGGGTGCGGTCTTCGGGCTGATCCTGCTCGAGCCCAACCTCTCGATGGCGACGCTCATCACCCTCCTGGGCGGTATCGTCGTCTTTGCCGCCGGCGCGCGAGTAGGGCATTTCATGCTGCTCCTGGTGGGCGGCGTCCTGCTGGCCTACGACCGGATCCAGGCCGCTCCGTACCGGATTGCCCGGCTGCAGACCTACCTGCACGGAGGGGGTGGCAGTGATGCCGGGTTCCAGATTCAGCAGTCCATCGTGGGCTTCGGCTCGGGCCAGTTCTTTGGCGTGGGGTTGGGGCACGGTTCCCAGAAGATGGGTTACCTGCCGTACGCCTACTCCGATTTTCTCTTCAGTCACATCGGCGAGGAATGGGGTTTCATTGGGGTGCTCCTTGTCGTTGGGCTCTACGCCACCTTCTGCTGGCTCGGTTTTCGAATCGCGAGGACAGCGCAGGATGCCTTTGGCCAGTTTCTCGCCATCGGCCTCACCGCGACGGTCGGTGTAACCGCCTTCATGCACATGGCCGTGAACCTTGGCATGATGCCCACCACCGGTCTCACCCTGCCGTTCATGTCGTACGGTCGCACCAGCCAGGTGATCGCGCTTGCGAGCGTGGGGATTCTGCTCAACATCGGGCGGCAGCGGGGACGCGCGCGGGTTCGGCGAGAAGCAGCCGTGGAGCGGCGGGGAGAGGCGTGAGCAGGCCCGTTGTCTTCATCGCGGGCGGCGGCACCGGCGGCCATCTCATGCCGGCGCTCGCACTCGCCACGCAGCTTCGCGTCACAAACCCTGAGCTCGAACCGTTCCTCGTCGGCGCCGAGCGCGGCGTCGAGGCCGAGGTGCTGCCGACCCGGGATTTTCGCCATGCCCTCCTGCCGATGGAGCCGATCTACCGGCGCACGTGGTGGCGCAACGCCCGGTGGCCGCTGGTCCTCGGCCGCCTGACCGGTCGATTGCGCCAGCTGTTTCGCGAGGAGCGGCCGGTCGCGGTCCTTGGCACTGGTGGATATGCCTCGGGACCGGTGGTCTGGTGGGCCTCACGCCTCGGCCTGCCGACGGCCATCCAGGAGCAGAACGCCTTCCCCGGCCTAGCCAGCCGACTCCTCTCCCGCCGAGTGCGGCATGTGTATCTGGGCGTTCCCGAGGCCAGGGAGCTGCTCAGGTCTGGACCGGGCACCACCTTCTTCGATACTGGCAATCCCATCACGCCGCCCGATCCGGATCGCCGAAGGGCCGCTCTGCTTCGGCTGGGACTCGATCCAGCCCGTCCGGTCCTGCTGGTGACAGGTGGCAGCCAGGGGTCGCTCGCCATCAACCGGGCGGTCGCGACGTGGCTGGAACAGCGAAGCGACGCCGAGAGAATGTGGCAGGTGTTCTGGATTGCGGGGCGGGCCACGTATCAGGAATTTTCGGCGCTGGGCAATCAGGACGGCGTCGTGGTGCGGGACTTCCAGGATCCCATGGCCGATGCCTATGCTGTCGCGGATCTGGTCATCTCGCGGGCCGGTATGATGACAGTGGCGGAGCTTTGTGCCTGGGGGCTGCCAGCGATCCTGATCCCGCTTCCGACCGCC
>DASSHL010000031.1:0-9724 GCA_035692845.1 Gemmatimonadales bacterium | reverse complement strand
CGGTGGTGGCGCAGGACGTGATCCACCGCATCCACCTGGTCTTCCCGCAGGTTGCAGAGGACCACATAGCACTCATTGGCCAGCGCGCCGAGCAGGAACTTGGCCACCACCTCGTCGGCACAGCTCAGGTCCAGCAGGTCCACCTCGGTGAAATCAAGGAAGACGGTGACGCAGGGACTCGCTTCCAGTACCCGCTCGATACTGCTCCGCACGGCGGCCCCGGTGGGACGGGTCACCAGGCAGCGGGAGTCGCCGGATGGCGACTCCCGAAGCAGATGATGCAGGCGGATGGTCTGGATCATGGGGCGGCAGCTCCGGGCGCCGGAATGGTTACCTGTACCTGCGCGCCGGGAAAGCGGGGCAGGTGTTCGGCCAGCGGCGCGTCGTCATCCCAGTCGGGAACGATGGAGAGCCGGGCTGTGCCGCTGCGGATCGAGATCTTGCCGTTCCACTGGTGAATGAACCGCTTGATGAAGGCGAGTCCCTGGCCACGACCAGGATCGCGGAAGCGGCTGACATTCTGGATGAGCGCCGCCTCGATGGCTGCGCCGTCTCCCCAGCGTTCTCCGTATTGCCGGGCGTGTGTGGCTTCGAGCGAGTGCCGGAAACCTACACCGCTGTCACTGACCGCGATCACCACCACCCGCCGGCCCAGCCGCCGGCGCCAGGTGTAGCTCTGCACCGCCACCCAACCGGCGGCGCCGGCGTGCTCCACAATATTCTGGCATGCCTCCGAAAGCGCCATCCCGAAGCCGTAGGTCTCCTTCGGATTGATGCCAAGCTGCTCCACCAGGATCCGGGTGGCATTGTCCGACACACCCCGCACCGCCTCGTGCACGTCCTTCATGGCCCGGATGGCGCGGATATCGAGCAGCGCGTCGGTCGGCCCGGTCGCGGCCTTGGGCACCCGGCCGTGGATCTCGAACAACCCCTCCGCATGCGCAAAGAAACCGGTCCGCGCCAGGTAGCGCTTGACGTCATCGCTCTGCGGGGCGGTGAAGAGCGGCTGTGGCAGGCCGGCATCCTTCAGCGCCTGGCCCGCCGTGAGCAGTCCCACGAGGCCATAGGGCGAGAACCACTGTGTCTGCCGCGCATCGATGAGCAGCCGCGCATCGGGCGGCCACTCGCCGCACGCTTCGGCGAACTGATCGAAACTTCGATCGTCAAAGCTGGCCGGCACCTGCACTACCCGCGTCACATGCCCACCAGCGCGCCGCGGAGCAGTGGCGCCAGTGCGCTCGCACCCCGGAGGGTGGCGTTGCGTGCCGCGAGACGATTGCCGTGGGTGATGGCCGCTTCCAGCGGGTCGCCCGAGACGAGGCGTCCCATGGTGGCGGCGCCCAGCACGTCGCCACAGCCGGTCGGATCCACCGCGTCCACCGCTGGCGGGGCAAGGCGGGCGCTGCGAATAGCGCCGCCCGGCCCCGGCCGGCCGAACCCGTCGAACGCGGGGTCGGCGACGTAGGCAACCCCGCGCGCGCCGAGGGTTACCAAGAGGGCCCGGGTGCCGCGCGCGAGCGCGTGGGCCGCGACACCGAGTGGCTCATCCGAGAGCTGCCGCATCTCGTCCTCGTTCAGTTGGACCACGTCAAAGCACTCGAACCACGAGGGTGCATCGGGCAGCGGCCGGATCTGCCGCATGCCGTCCTGGTGCATGCCCAGGAAGAGACTGTGCAGGTCGGCGTAGATGGGCTTCGAGAAGCCACGCCGCAGCGCCTGGGCGGTGCCAAGGCAGAGCTCGAAACCGGAAATGAAATTGAGATACAGCGCATCGAGATCGGCCACCAGCGGGCCCAGCTCCTGCCAGGTCCATCCGGGGACGCCCCCTGCCATCCGCTCACAGCGCCGCACCGCCTGCTCATAGTAGAGCTCGACCCGGTTGTTGGGGACGTCGACCTCGATGGGCCGGGTGCCGGGCGCGAGGTGCGAAAGCGTACGGTAGAGTTCGCCGGCTTCGCGTGCGAGATCCCGGCCCACCTTGATCAATGGCACGATCTGCCAGTCGGCGTTCAGGCTCGCATCGAGGCCAGCCAGCGCATAGGCAACGCCACCCCACTCCTCCACGGGCGGCGCCGTGGGGTCACGACCGTAAATCGTGTCCCACACAAGAGAGCCGATCACACCGACCCGCCTGGTCATGCGACGCGCCCGCGACCCGCGACCCGCGACCCGCGACCCATCACTCCGCCCGGTCCAGAAACACCCGCGCCGCGCCGAAGACGCCTGGCGCCTCGAGCTGCTGCGCCACGATCCGCACTGCCTGCACCGCCGGCTTGAACGCGCGCCGCGCCACCTCGCGACGGAGCGGCACGAACAGCAGGTCGCCAGCACGGGTGACGCCGCCGCACACCACGACCACTTCGGGATTGAAGACATTCACGAGGTTGGCCACACCGGCGCCAAGAAATTGTGCGGTCTCGTGCACCAGCTCGCGCGCCAGCTCGTCGCCATCGTGGGCCGCGTCGTACACGGTGCGGGCAGTGATCCCGGCGGCATCGCCGCCCGCTCGCTCCAGCAGTGTGGTGACCTCGCCCGACTCGATGGCCTCGACCGCGCGCCGCGCAATGGCGAGTCCCGATGCATACGCCTCGAGGCAACCGTAATTGCCACAGGCGCAGTGCCGTCCGTTGGCCTCGATGGTGGTGTGACCGATTTCGCCGGCACAGCCCGACGCACCGTGGTAAAGCTTCCCGTCCACGATGATGCCGCCACCAATGCCGGTGCCAATGGTGAAGCCGATCGCATGCCGGGTCCCCTGCGCCGCACCGCGCCACCACTCACCCAGCACGGCGCAGTTGGCGTCGTTGTCGATGATGGTCGGAAGGCTCAGTGCCGCCTGGAGGCGGTCGCGAAGAGGATAATCCACCCAGCCAAGGTTGGGCGTGAGCAGCACCACCCCTGCCTCGGCGTCGAGTGGCCCCGGTGCGCCGGCGCCGATGCCGATGAACTCGGCTTGAGGTTCCAGGCGCCGGGCATCGTCCATGACCGCCCGGCCGGCGGCGGCGATGCGATGGAGGACGCCATCAGCACCGTCCTTGGGGTTGGTGGGCTCTTCACGCAGCGCGCCAACCCGCCGGCCTTCGGTAGTGATCGCGCCGACGGTGAATGTCGTGCCACCGATGTCGATGCCAAGCACCAGGCGCACGGCGTCCTCCGGGCGGGACGGCAGGTCAGTCCACCTGCAGGACGGCCAGGAAGGCCTCCTGCGGAATCTCGATGGCGCCGATCTGCTTCATGCGCTTCTTCCCCTCCTTCTGCTTCTCGAGGAGCTTGCGCTTGCGGCTCACGTCGCCACCATAGCACTTGGCCAGCACATCCTTGCGGAAGGCGCTGATCGTCTCGCGGGCAATCACCTTGTTGCCGATCGAGGCCTGGATGGCCACGGCAAAGAGCTGGCGGGGAATCAGCTCCTTGAGTTTCTCCGCCACCTTCCGGCCCCACTCGTACGCCTTGTCGCGATGGATGATGACGCTGAACGCGTCAATCTGGTCGCCATTGATGAGCATGTCGAGCTTCACCAGGTCGGCCTCGCGGTAGCCCGACATCTCGTAGTCGAGCGACGCGTAGCCCTTGCTCAGCGACTTGAGCCGGTCGTAGAAATCGAGCACGATCTCGCCTAGCGGGAACTCGAAATCGAACTCCACCCGTGACGTATCAATGTAGTGCATCCCGTTATACACGCCGCGACGCTCCTGCCCGAGCTTCATGATCCCGCCGATGTAGTCGGCCGGGGCCATGATGCGAGCCTTCACGAACGGCTCCTCGATCCGGCTGATCTCCGAGGGGTCGGGCAGCTCAGTGGGATTTTCGAGAATCAGCTCGGTGCCGTCGGTGCGATAGACGTGATACTCCACCGTGGGGACGGTGGTGATGAGGTTGAGGTCGAACTCCCGCTCGAGCCGCTCCTGCACGATGTCGAGGTGCAGCAACCCGAGGAAGCCGCAGCGGAACCCGAAGCCGAGCGCGGTGGACGACTCGGGCAGGTACTGCAGCGAGGCGTCATTGAGCCGCAGCCGCTCCAGCGCATCTCGCAATGACTCGTACTGGTCAGAGTCAGTGGGATAGATGCCGGCAAAGACCATGGACTTGACGTCGCGATAGCCCGGGAGCAGCGTCGTGGCCCGGCGCTTGGCGTCGAGCACGGTGTCGCCCACGCGCGCGTCCCGTACGTCCCGCAGGCTCGCGGCCAGGTAACCGACTTCGCCCGCCTCCAGCCGGTCGGTGCTCCGCTGGCCCAGCTGCATGTATCCCACGTCATCCACCACGTGGGTGTCATCGGCATGGGCACCAAACGCGATCGTCATGCCCGGCGTGATGGTCCCGTCCACGACCCGGATGCTCGGAATGGCACCGCGGTACCGGTCAAAGTAGGAGTCGAAGACCAGGGCGCGAAACGGGGCCTCGGGATCACCGGTGGGCGGCGGCACCCGCCGCACGATTTCCTCCAGCAGCGCCGGCACGCCGGTGCCTTCCTTGGCCGAGACCGCGAGGATTTCCTCCCGCCTGGAGCCGATCAGGTCCATGATTTCCCTGGCCCGCCGCTCCGGCTCGGCGCCGGGGAGGTCGATCTTGTTGAGCACCGGGATGATCTCGAGCCCCGCGTCCATGGCGAGGAAGAGATTGGACAGGGTCTGGGCCTGGATCCCCTGCGACGCGTCCACTACGAGCAGGGCGCCTTCGCATGCGGCCAGCGAACGCGACACTTCATAGGTGAAGTCAACGTGGCCGGGGGTATCGATCAGGTTGAGCTCGTAGTCCTCCCCGTCTGGCGCCCGGTAATTCATGCGCACGGCGTTCAGCTTGATGGTGATGCCGCGCTCGCGCTCCAGGTCCATGGTGTCGAGCAGCTGTTCACGCATCTGTCGCTTCTCCACGGCACCGGTTGCCTCGATGAGGCGGTCGGCGAGCGTGCTCTTGCCGTGGTCGATGTGCGCCACAATGCAGAAATTCCGGATTCGGGCTTGTCGCATGGCGGGAATATAAGAGGGCGGGAACTCCCACGACGGCACTATCTTCCGCGCCATGACCGGGCCTCCGTCGCGCCGCACCGCCGTGCTTCTCATGCTCCTCGTGGTGGTGATCTGGGGCCTCAACGTGACCGTCACCAAGTGGACGCTGTCGGAGTTCACGCCGCTTGCCTTTACGGCCATCCGCTTCGCGCTGGCCTCCGTGCTGCTGATGCTGGTGCTCTACCGCCACGAGGGCTCGCTTCGACTCCCACCCGGTACCTTCTGGCCAGTGGTAGGGCTCGGCCTGATCGGAAACTCCATCTATCAGCTGGGCTTCATCTTCGGCCTGGCCCACACCACTGCCACCAACAGCGGGCTGGTGCTGGCCAGCATGCCGGTCATGGTGGCAGGCCTCGGCGCGGTGTTCCGCATCGAGCGGCTCACGCGCCACAGCGCCGAAGGACTGGTCCTCGCTTCCATCGGTGTGGTGCTCGTGATCGCCTCGCACGGGCTCGGCTTCAGTGGCAACACCATGCTCGGCGACCTGCTCACCTTCGGAGCGGTGATCTGCTGGGCCATCTTCACCCTGGGCGTGCGGCGCCAGTCACTGCCGCTCTCATCGCTCGCCATCACGGCGTGGACCGTGCTCACGGGCAGCATACCGCTGGTGCTCATGGGGATTCCGGCGCTCATTGACATGGACTGGACCCGCACCACTGCGGCGGGATGGGGTGGCGTGCTCTATTCCAGCGGCTTTTCGTTGGTGCTGTCCTACATTATCTGGAACCGGAGCATCAAGGTGGTGGGATCCAACCGGACCGCCATCTTCGCCTGCCTCACGCCCGTCTTTGCCATGCTGACTGCGATGCTCATCCTGGGTGAGCGGCCGGGGCTGGCCCAGTTCTCCGGCGGCGCGCTGGTCATCGCCGGCGTGCTGCTCAGCCAGCGCTCGGGCCCGCTGCCCGGCACCGGCGCTCCAACCGCAACCTTCAGCGTGCGAGAATCCGACGCATGACGCAATCCATCGCCGACTTCAACGCATTCCGCGACGAGATGAACCAGCTCATTCTTGGCGCCGGCAACCTCACGGTCAACCGCTTCTTTGCGCTCGATGGCAAGTGTTACGAAGAAGGCGCACTCGGCGCCAGGACCAAGGAGATGCTCGGGCTGGTGTCGTCACTGGTCCTGCGCTGTGACGACTGCATCACCTATCACCTCATCAAGTGCCACGAGGCGGGTGTTACGCGGGACGAATTGATGGAGGTGTTCGCGGTGGGTCTGGTCGTCGGCGGCAGCATCGTCATTCCGCATCTCAGGCGGGCGATGGCGAGGGTGGAAGAGATAGACGGGAAGACGGGAGGGCGGGAAGACGGGAAGACTTGAGTCCCGTCTATTCCGGCTTCCGTCGTTTCAGTTCCGGCTCACCGGTGCTCTTGGGCTGCTCGGGCTTCTCGGGAGACGCGCGGCGAGGCTCGTTCCGGGTGGCCCGCGGCGGCGGGGACTCGCGGCGAGGCTCGTTTCGCGGCTCCGCCGTCTGGCGCGGCGGCGGCTGGGCTGGCCGAGCCGCCGGCTGCTCATGCTGCTGCCCGCGCCGGCCCGGTTGCTGTGCGTGGGCCAGGTCGGGAGCTGCAAAGAGGAGCACTGCTGCGGCGGCCAACGCCGAAATGCGCACCAATGAAACCTCCCTGTCTGGTGAGTCGTAGCGCAGACCAATATAGCGTTGCAGGGGACGTGCCAGAGGGACCCGGGACTCGGGACGCGGGCCTCGCGTCCCGAGTCCCGGGTCCCGCGTCCACCTGCCTTGCTTTCGCCAAGCTGTCACTAATACGTTGCCGCCCTTGATGGCACACTCCTCCCTCGCGTCGCAACTCCGCCCAGATCTACTGGATCCGACCGATGTGGCCCGCCTGGGCGGGATCGAAGTGACCACCCGTGGGGTGGTGGAGGGGTTCCTGGCTGGCCTGCACCGGTCGCCCCGGCGTGGCTTTTCGGTGGAGTTTGCCGAGCACAGGATGTACCAGCCCGGGGACGAATTGCGCCACGTGGACTGGAAGATCCTGGGGCGCAATGACCGGCTCTATGTCAAGCAGTATGAAGAAGAGACCAACCTCCGGGCCATGATGGTGCTGGATGCATCACGCTCCATGGCCTGGTCGGGCGACCCGTCCGCCACGCTGTCCAAGCTGGAGTACGCCGCCCGCCTCGCCGCTGCCCTCAGCCTGATACTGCTCCGCCAGCGCGATGCCGCCGGGCTCGTCGTCTTCGATGATGACGTACGGCACGTGGTGCCGCCCCGTGCCCGGACCAGTCACTGGCAGCAGCTGGCGGGCGTGCTCGGCGGGCTCCGTGCTGGCCAGGGCACGGCGGCGGCTCCGGCGCTCCGCCGGGTCATGGATTTCCTGCGACGCCGTGGCATGGTGATCTTCATCTCCGACCTCCTGATGGATCGCGACCTCGCCATGGCCACGCTCCGCTTCCTCCGCCACCGCGGCCATCAGGTGCTGGTGCTCCACATCCTGGATCCGGCCGAAGTGTCCCTGTCCGGGCCGGCAGAGGCGCGGTTCGAGGACCCCGAGTCCCGGGAATCGGTGATCCTTCGCCCCGCCGATTGGGCGGAGGCGTACGCCGAAACAGTGCGACACGTGACCCGCGACTGGAACGTGGCCTGCCGGCAGTTCGGGATTGCCTATCATCAGGTGCTCACCAGCCAGCCGTTTGGCGACGCGTTGAGGGAGGCGCTGGCGGCGCCGCGGGGTCCATGATCGGCTTTCTGCATCCGTGGATGCTGGCGGCTTTGCCTGCGGTGGCGTTGCCATTGCTGCTCCACCTGCTGGCGCGCCGGGAGCCGCCGACCGTTCCCTTTCCCGCCGTCCGCTATCTCCGGACCGCGACCGCGGAACACCAGCGGCGCTTTCGCCTCCAGCATTGGCTGCTGCTGCTCCTCCGGATGCTGCTGATCCTGGCTCTCATCCTGGCGGCAGCCGGCCCCACCATGCAGCTCTCAGGGGTTCCGGGCCATGCGCCCGGGGCGCTCGTAATCATCCTGGACAACAGCGCGAGCAGTGGCGCCGTGGTCGGTGGTACCCCGCAGCTCGAGTCGCTCTCGCACGCGGCTCGGCAGGCGCTCGATCGTGCGACGCCTGACGATGCGCTCTGGCTCGTGCCTGCTGACGGACGGCCGCGGCGGGGCAGTGCCGCGACCCTGAAGTCACTGCTCGACAGCCTTGCCGTGCTCCCCACCCGGCTGGATCTCGGCGGTGCCATTACACTGGCCAATGAGATCCTCGCCGAGGATGCACGGCCGGGTGAAATCCTTCTTCTCTCCGACTTGCAGGCCACTGCGCTGACGGCGGCGCCGATGCGCGCTCCCTTGATCGTGGCGCGCCCCGCCGACGAGCCGCCGGCAAACCGCGGCGTTGTGGGCGTGGACGCTGGCCCGCAACCATGGACCCGTGACGGCGGCCGCCTGGTGGTCGCGGTCGCCGGCGATTCGTCCGCGCCCGTGGCGCTGACCTCGCGACTGGGCAGCATGGCACCGCGCGAGACGCTGGTCCGCCCAGGTGACAGCGTCAGCGTTCCGCTCGCGAGTTCGTCGGGCGGCTGGCATGTGGCCACCGCGGAGCTGGCGCCCGATGAGTTCCGGCTGGACGACCGTGGCGAAACCGTGGTGCATGTGGCGCCCGTGGCCTCGGTGCACTGCGACAGGGGGGACCGATACCTGGCGGCGGCCTGCGACGTGCTCCAGGAGAACCACCGCATCACCGCCGGCAATGGCATCATGCTCGGCAGCATCGGGGCCGGCCCATCCATCGTGATGCCTCCTTCCGATGCGGCCGAGCTCGGTGCGCTCAACCGGCAGCTGCAGCAGCGCGGAAGCGAGTGGCACTTCGGCGCGTTGCGTCTCGATGCCTCGACAACCGACAGTGGCGGACTCCTGGGCGCTCATCGCATCGTGCGTCGCTACACCCTGGAGACGTCGGGCAGCGGACGTACGGGCCTACTCGCGTCGGCTGGGGGCCAACCATGGGCGGTACGGAGCGGCAACATCATCCTGCTTGGCAGCCGCCTGGATCCGTCGTGGACGGACTTGCCGTTGTCCGCGGAGTTCATGCCGTTCATGGATCGGCTCCTCAACCGTGCAGTGCGAGGGGAGACTGCGCTGATCATGGCAGCGGCCGGCGCAGCATCCGCCCTGCCGGACCGGACGACCGAAGTGCGGCGGGATACCCGGCGCTGGACGGTGGAAGGCGGGGACTTCTTCACGCCATCCACACTCGGGGCATACTTTCTCCTGGCTGGCAGCGATACCATCGGGGCGCTGGTGGCCGCGGTGGATCCGCGGGAGAGCCGGCTTCGCCGGGCTGACGATGCTGAGGTACGACGCGTCTGGCCGGGCGCCCGGCTGGTGCCACTGGACGAAGCGGGGGCGGCGGCCTTTTCATCCGCGGCGCGCGCCGACCTGCGGGGACCCTTGCTCTGGCTCGCGCTCGCCGCAGCCGTGGGAGAAGTGCTCGTTGCGAGCACACGACGAAAGAAGACATGACGCTCGACCGAATTCTGGATGCCATAGCCCATTCACCTGGGGCACTTGATGTACGCGACCGGCTGCCGCCGCGTGGTGGCCAACTGACCCTGGCAGGGACGCCGGGCTCGTCAGCAGCGGCACTGCTGGCATGGCTCGCCACCCAGGACGCGGCGCGCACCTTCGCGGTGGTTGCGGCGACGCCGGCCGATGCCGAACACTGGCTTTCCGACCTGCATCTCCTCTGCGGCAA
>DASSHL010000030.1:0-3550 GCA_035692845.1 Gemmatimonadales bacterium | reverse complement strand
GCAGGCGCTCGTCACGCAGAGTGCGGCAAGAATCGCTGCCCGGATAAACGTCCGCATGCACCACGCTCCCTGAAGTCGTGACTTGAGCGTACCACGAACGCTCGCCATCCCGCAACCCGGAGTCTGGATGAACGTCTATCTGTCAGTGGACATGGAAGGGATTGCGGGCGTGGTGCATGAGGCGCAGACCGATCCCACCGACCCGGTTGCCGCCACCGACTATGCGCGATCTTGCCGGCTCATGACTGGTGAGGCGAACGCGGCCATCCAGGGCGCGCTGGATGCCGGCGCCGACCGTATCGTCGTCAATGACAGCCACTGGCTCATGCGCAACCTCATCGCCGATGAGCTCCATCCTGCCGCCGAGCTGATCAGCGGCAGCCCCAAGCCGCTGTCGATGATGGAAGGGGTTCAGGAGGGCTTCGACGCTGTCTGCTTCATCGGCTATCATGGCCAGGCCGGCACTCGTGTATCCATTATCGATCACACCTACACCGACCGCATCTACCAGGTGCGCGTGAACGGACGGCCCGTGGGCGAACTGGCGCTCAACGCTGCCGTCGCCGGCAGCTACGGCGTGCCGGTCGCCTTTGCCAGCGGCGACCACACGCTCGTGGCCGAAGCGCGCGACGTGCTGGGTGAGCATGTGGGCTCCGTCGCCGTGAAGCACGCGCTCAGCCGCCACGCGGCACGCAGCCTCTCGCCCGAGCGCGCCCGCGCCGCCATCCGTGCAGGGGTCGCCGAAGCGCTCGCGCGCCCGCATCCGGTCTTCGCGTTCAGCACGCCAGTCACCATCGAGGCCGACTACGCCCGCTCGATCCACGCGGACATGGCGGAGCTGATGCCTGGCGCCGAGCGCACCGGCGCGCGGACCGTGCGCTACACGCATGACCATTACCTGGTGGCCTTCCAGGGCTGGCGCGCCATGACCAACCTCGCGGCGACCGGCTGAACATGGCCGTCGTTTTTGTCACCGGGGCCAGCCGCGGCCTGGGCCACGAGCTGGTTCGGCAATGTGCCGACCGTGGCGACCACGTCGTCGCCACGGCCCGGAGCGCGCGCTCGGTCGAGGCCCTTGGCCGGGATTTCGGTAACAACGTCCTTCCGCTCCGCTGCGATGTGAGCGATGACGTCTCTATCGCCGAGGCGCGGCGGCAGCTGGAGGGGCGCATCGAGCGGATCGACCTGCTGGTGAACAGCGCGGGTCTTTATTCCCTCCACGCCGACCACTGGGATCCCTCCCGCACCAGGTTCGACACGATTTCCCGCGCCGAGCTCAACACGGTGTTTGACGTCAATGCCACCGGCGCCATGCTGGTCATCAAGGCCATGCTCAGCCTCCTGCGCCGCTCCGAGCGTCCGCGAATCCTCAACCTGACATCGCTGATGGGCTCGGTGTCGGCTCGCACCTCGCCCGGCGACTACGCCTACGCCGCCAGCAAGGCGGCACTCAATATCATGACGCGAAGCTTCGCCGCTGAATTTCGCGAGGAAGGCATCATCGCGGTGGCGATCACCCCGGGCTGGGTGCGGACTGACATGGGGGGCAGCGGTGCGGCACTCGCGCCGGAGGATTCAGTGCGAACATTGCTGGCTACCGCCGATCGGCTCACCATCCAGCAAAGCGGAGCCTTCATTGACTACGAGGGCGTGACGCAGCCCTGGTGATCAGGCGCGCCGAAGCGTGAAGATGGGCAGCTCCGGTGGACAGCAGAAGCGGGCGGGAATCTCCACCGTGCCGATACCGCGCGAGACGTAGAGCGGCGCCCGGGTATCGCGATACCACCCCTCGACAAACCGCCCCGAACCTAGCGGCGTGTACGGGACCCAGCCGGGCAGGCGGACCTGGCCACCGTGAGTGTGGCCCGAGAGCAGCGCCGCTGGCTTCCGCGGCACCTCCGGCAACCGGTCCGCATACGCCGGACAGTGAACCAGCCAGAGATCGGCATCCGAGAGCGACGGGTCCAGCACCTGGGGGCCGAGCGACGGCGCGCGGTAGAGCGCGTCGCCCAGCCCGGCGATTCCCAGTCGTCCCGCCCCTTCGCGCAGCACCATCCTGGCATCCTGCAGCATCGTTGCGCCGGCCCTGCGATAGGCATCGGCCAGCTGCGCATCGCTGATGTGTGCCTTGCGCTCCCAGTTGCCGAAGATGCCGATGGTGGTACGTGCTCCCCGGGCCTGGCGCACGAATTCCGTGAGCATGCCAAGCGCTTCCCGCTTCTCCACCATGTCGCCGGTGCAGAGCACAATGTCTGGCCGCTCGCGATGGAGCAGTCGCAGCGTCTCGCTCGCCGCCCGCTGATTACCCGGAAAGTGGACGTCGCTCACCTGGGCAATGGTCATCCCGTCGAATGCCCGGTCGAGGCCAGGCACCGGCAGCTCGCTGCGCGTGAGCAGGACTTCGGCTGGCTCCAGCCCAAAGCCGTCGAGCGCGAGGCCGGCCGCCGTAAGCGCGCCGCCAATCAGCAGGCGACGTCGCGCCGGCATGCGCGGCTCTCGCGCAGCAGGGGGCAGCTCCGATGATTCTGACTGTTGCATGCCCTATATTAGCCCATCCACCTGTTCCATCCCGGTTCCAGGAGTTCGTCGATGCGTCTGCCCGCCCGGCACTGGTCGTGTGCCTTGCTGCTGCTTGTGCCGTGCCCGTTGCTGGCACAAGGCGCGCCAGCCCTCGCCGACTCGACGCTGCGGCGGCCCGACTCACTCTCTTCACTGCAGGGCCTGACCGACGGAAGCATCGGATACGCGCCGGCCGACAGCGTCGAGGGCCCACTCCTCTTCCTGCCCGGCGTCGGCAATTCCCTGCGCGGCATATCCATCCGCGGCGCGGTGCCGGAAGCGACCGGTGCCACCGTCGATGGCATCGACGTCACGCCCGGCACGCGCGGCGCATGGATCGCCCTGCCCACGAGTGCCGTCAGCAATGCGTGGGTGGTTACGGGGCCGCTCTCGGCGCGGACCGCTGCCGGTCGTGCGCTCCAGTTCGAGCTTCCCACCATGACAGACTCGGCTGGCGCCCGGCTCTCCTATGCCAGCGATCGCCTCATGGGCGCGTCGAGTCTTGGCGTCAACCGGTTCGCTGCTCACGGTGGCCTGGCTGGCAGCAATTACCGGATCTTCCTGGCCGGCACGCTGATGGGCCAGAAGAGCGCCGACTTCGGCACCAACGCGCGGGATATTCCTGTCTTCGCTCCGGTGGGATCGGACACGACTGTGCGCTTTGCGGCCACCCCTGACCCCCAGGCCGATACGCTCACCGTCGATATCCCGGCTTGGGGCGTCACCCGGGGTGATTGTGACGCCTTCGCTGGAAGCAGCAACTTCGCCATTGCTGACAACTACGGTGTCAACTGCACGGGTGACCGCGTCCCCGGATCGGCTCAGTCGCGCTACCGCGTGGCGGCCAGCGGGCAGTATGACCTGAATCGCACCGCCAAGCTCGGCTTCCTGGCGCTCAAGGCCCGCACTGACCTGCGGCTTTTCGACTTTTCCAATGCCCTGAATCCGGCCAACCGCCGCGGCGACCAGCAGCTGGCCAGCGTCTATGCCG
>DASSHL010000029.1:0-5538 GCA_035692845.1 Gemmatimonadales bacterium | reverse complement strand
AGGCCTCGGCCCGGGACCACACGCCCGGTTCACTGATGAGCTCCAGAGCGGCGAGTCCCGCCGCCATGGCGACCGGGTTTCCCGAGAGCGTGCCAGCCTGGTAGACAGCGCCTTCCGGCGCAACGAGCTCCATCAGTGCGCGGTGTCCGCCATAGGCAGCTGCCGGGAACCCCCCGCCCATCACCTTGCCCAGTGTGGTGAGGTCGGGCTCGACGCCATAGAGCGCTTGCGCGCCGCCAGGATGCACGCGCCAGCCGGTCATCACCTCATCGAAAATGAGCAGGGCCCCATGCTCGACCGTGAGCTGGCGAAGTCCTTCAAGGAAGCCGGGCGCCGGCGGCACCACGCCCATGTTGCCCGCGACCGGCTCGACCAGCACCGCGGCGATCTCATCGCTGAACGCGTGAAAGATCGCGGTGACAGCGTCGAGATCGTTGTAGGGGGCCAGATGGGTATCAGCAACCGTGGCAGCCAGGACGCCTGGCGAATCGGGAAGCGACAAAGTGGCGACGCCCGAGCCCGCCGAGGCGAGCAGCGCGTCCGAGTGCCCGTGATAGCAACCCTCGAACTTCAGGATCCCCCGCCGGCCGGTCGCCGCGCGAGCCAGCCGCACGGCACTCATCACCGCTTCCGTGCCCGAACTCACGAACCGGATCATCTTCACTGCCGGCATGGCCGCGATGATCTGCTCCGCGAGCCGCACTTCCAGCTCGCACGAGGCCCCGAACGACGAGCCCCGCGCCATGGCACTCGTGGCCGCTTCCACTATACGTGGGTGCGCATGTCCCGCGAGGAGCGGGCCCCACGACAGTACCAGGTCCAGCAGCGTGTTGCCGTCGGCGTCGGTGACCCAGGCACCTGCGCCTCGCTCGATGAAGCGAGGCGTCCCGCCCACGGCGGCGAAGGCGCGCACGGGGCTGCTGACGCCGCCGGGCATCACCGCGCGTGCCCGCGCGACGAGCGCGTCGTTGCGGGTCTCGAGCGCAGCTCGCGTGCTCATGGCGACTCCGCCAGCCATCGGGCCGCGTCCGTCGCATGGTAAGTGATGATGGCATCAGCGCCGGCTCGGCGCATGCCGAGCAGGGCTTCCAGCACTACGCGCCGCTCGTCGATCCATCCGGCACGGGCCGCGGCCTTGATCATGGCGTACTCGCCGCTCACGCTGTACGCGACCAGGGGAAGATCGGTGCGCTGGCGCAGCGCGTGCAGCACATCCAGGTACGCGAGCGCCGGCTTCACCATCAGCATGTCGGCGCCCTCGGCGATATCCATCTCCGCCTCCACCATCGCTTCCCGGCGGTTGGCCGGATCCATCTGGTATTGCCGCCGGTCGCCGAATGAGGGCGCGCTCCCCGCTGCCTCCCGGAACGGCCCATAGAAGGCGCTCGCGTATTTCACGGCGTAGCTCAGGATCCCGCGGTCCTGCTCGCCAGCTGCGTCGAGCGCCGACCGGATGGCGCCCACCATGCCGTCCATCATGCCGCTCGGTGCCACCAGGTCCGCACCGGCCTGCGCATGACTCACCGCCACGCGGCCAAGTACCTCGAGCGTCGCATCGTTGTCCACGCGACCGTTCTTCAGGACTCCGCAATGCCCGTGGCTGGTGTATTCGCAGCAGCAGACATCAGTCACGAGCAGCAGATCGGGAAAGGCGCTTCGCAGAAGGCGGAGCGCCTGCTGGACGATGCCGTTGTCATCCCAGTTCTCGGAGCCCGCCTCGTCCTTGGCAGCGGGAATCCCGAAGAGCAGCACGGCACCGACACCGGCGCTTGCCGCGTCGCGCACCACGGTGAGAAGCTGATCGTCAGCCGACAGTTGAAAGACGCCGGGCATCGAGGCGACCTCGTGCCGGCTGTTGCTGCCATGACGCACAAAGAGCGGCAGGATGAACTGGGACGGGTCGAGCCGATGCTCACGGACCAGACTGCGGATGCCGGCGGAGGCGCGAAGCCGCCGCGGCCTGGCGGCGGGAAAGGAGCGTTTCACGGGGGAAGAGTAGAAACCTCGCTCCGGGGCGGAAATCCGAAGCACTACGGAAGACGCGTATCAGGGCCGAGAACTGGCATGGGCCGTCCGCGCCCGCCCGGCGGCGCACAGGACGCCGGCGGCCCGGTCGTCACGACGCAAGTGGCTGTCAGTTAGTCGTTTATGAAGATGACGACCAGAATATTGACACTGGCGGGCCGGAGTGCAGTCGCTTGTCCTGAGGGGGCCAATCTTGTACTTTGAACCGTTCCGAATCAGGCGAAGTGGGGTCGCGGCGGTCCTCACACTTTTCTCTGGCCGAGGCAACGTGGATACGCAGACGCTTCAGCACATTGCGCTCTTCGACAAGTGTCGCCAGTTCACCAAGGCGCGCGAAATCCAGGCGGCCGGCCTGTACCCGTACTTCAAGCCCATCTCGGAGTCCGAGGACACGGTCGTCACGATCGAGGGCAGGAAGCGGATCATGCTGGGCTCCAACAACTACCTGGGGCTCACGCACCATCCCAAGGTACTGGAGGCCGCGCAGCGCGCCCTGCATCGCTACGGCTCCGGCTGCACCGGCAGTCGCTTCCTCAATGGCACGCTGGACCTGCATGGCCAGCTTGAAGAAGCGCTGGCGCAGTTCCTCAACAAGGAAGACTGCCTCGTCTTCTCCACCGGATACAACGCCAACCTGGGCCTGATCAGCGCGCTGGTCGGCCGGGGCGAGATGGTCTTTCTCGACAAGCTCGACCACGCCTCCATCGTGGATGGTGCCAAGATGTCGTTCGGCGAGACCGAGCGCTTCAATCACGGGGACCTGGTGGGCCTGGAGCGGAAGCTCGAGCGCGCCGGCAACCGCGGGTCGCTCATCGTGGTGGACGGCGTGTACTCGATGGAGGGCGACATCGCCGATGTGCCGGGCCTGGTGCGGGTGGGCCGGAAGTACGGCGCCGCCGTGGCGGTGGACGATGCCCACGCGCTGGGCGTGCTGGGGCCGAATGGCGATGGTACGGCCGCGCACTTCGGCATGACCGACGAAGTAGACATCATCGCCGGCACGTTTTCCAAGTCGCTCGCGTCGATCGGCGGGTTCGTCGCCGGCTCCGAGCAGGTCATCCACTTCATCCGCCACCACAGCCGACCGCTCATCTTCACGGCCTCGTTGCCACCGGCCAACACCGCCGGCGTGCTCGCGGCGCTCGAAGTGATCCAGCGTGAGCCGGAGCGGCGTGATGCGCTCTGGGCCAACGCCCGGCGACTGCAGGACGGCTTCCGCTCGCTGGGCTTCGATATCGGTGGCACGGAAACGCCCATCGTGCCGGTGGTCATCGGCCCCATGGAGACGACGTTCGTCATGTGGCGACGGCTGTTCGACGCGGGGGTCTTCACCAATCCGGTCATGCCGCCCGCAGTGCAGCCGACTCAGTGCCGGCTCCGCACCAGCGTCATGGCTACACACACGTTTGAGCAGATCGACTTCTGCCTCGAGCAGTTCGCCAGCATTGGCCGGGAGTTGGGGGTCGTCTGAGCCCCACGGTCATCCGCGAAGTCCTGGGCGCCCGGGATCTCAAGCGTTTCATTGACCTTCCCTATCGGCTGCACAAGCGGGACCCCCTCTGGGTCCCGCCGTTGCGTCGGGATGTGGCCCTCCTCCTCAACCGCAGGAAGAATCCCTTCTTCCAGCACGCCGAGGCCGCCTACTTCGTGGCCGAGCGCGAGGGCGCAGTAGTCGGCCGCATCGCCGCCATCTCCAACCGGCTGCATAACGAGACCCACGGCGACCTGGTCGGTTTCTTCGGTTTCTTTGAATGCGAGAACCGGCAGGAGACGGCCGACGCGCTCTTCGCGCAGGCGGCGACCTGGCTCAAGGCACGCGGCTTCGACACCATGCGAGGCCCCGCCTCCTTCTCGGTGAACGATGAATGCGGCCTCCTGGTGGACGGCTTTGACACGCCACCCGCGCTGATGATGCCACATAACCCGCCCTACTACCAGGCGCTTGTTGAGCACGCCGGCTTCACCAATGCCCAGAACCTGCTCGTGTACCAGGGTGGCGACCCGACGCTGCGGCAGCGCCGCGAGGCACCGGAGCGCCTGACCCGCGCCGTGGGCATCATGCGCGAGCGCATGGGAATCACCGTGCGGCCGCTCGACCTCAAGCGGTTTGACGAGGAGGTCGAAGCGATCAAGCGGATTTACAACGCTGCGTGGGAAAAGAACTGGGGCTTCGTGCCGATGACCGAAGCCGAGATCGATCACCTCGCGGCACAGTTCCGGTCGGTGGTGATGCCCGAGCTGGTGGGCATGGCGGAGAAGGATGGCGAAGTCATTGGCTTTGGACTTGGCCTGCCGGACCTGAACCAGGTCTTCCAGACCAATCGCGGCGGTCACCTGCTGCCGGTGCTGCCCAGGCTCCTCTGGGCCCTCAAGACCGGCAAGATCCACCGCATCCGAATTCCGCTGCTCGGCATCCTGCCGGCCTATCGCGGCAAGGGTCTCGATGCGGTGCTCTACCACTACATCTGGAGCAACGGCCAGCGCATCGGGATGCGCTGGGGCGAAGCGGGCTGGATCCTCGAGAACAACACCGCCATGAATCTTGGCCTCGAGAAAATGGATTTCCACGTCTACAAGACCTACCGGCTTTACGACCGACCGCTGTGAATACGCTCGTCACCGGGGCCACCGGCTTTGTGGGCGGCCACGTCGTTGCGGCACTGCTGGCCCGCGGCATCGAGGTGACCGCGCTGGTGCGCTCACCCGCGCGAGCGGCGGGACTCGAACGCCTCGGCGTGCGCCTCGTGACCGGCGACCTGCATGACGAGGATGCGCTGCGCCGCGCCTGTGAAGGCCAGGCGGTGGTACAGCACGTCGCCGGCGTCATCGCTGCGCGCGACGAAGCGGCTTACCTCCGGGCCAATCGCGACGGCACCAGCAACCTGCTGCGCGCGGCTGAAACCGCCGGCTGCTCGCGCTTCGTGCTCATGAGTTCGGGCGCGGCGGCCGGGCCATCACGGCCAGGACATCCGCGCACCGCAGGCGAGGTACCCCATCCGGTGACCGCCTATGGCCGCAGCAAGCTGGCCGGCGAAGAGGTTGTCCGGAGAGGTACTGTGCCCTGGGTCATTCTCCGCCCGCCCACGGTATACGGCCCCAACGACCGCGATAACCTGATCAAGGTGTTCCGGCTGGTACGCTACGGCGTGGCACCGGTCTTCGGTGACGGATCGCAGGAGCTATCGGCCGTCTACGCGCCGGATCTTGCGGAGGCGGCCGCGCTGGCGGGCGGCGAGCCGGCCGTCGCAGGCAGCACCTACTTCGTGAACCATCCTGAAGTAATCACCAGTGGTAACCTGGTCCGCCTCATCGGCAAGACGATGCACCGGCAAGTGCGCGTGATCGGGCTGCCCGCTGGGCTGGTGCGCCCCATCCTGCATTTCACCGGCGGCGTGGCTCGACTCGCCGGCAAGACCACCATTCTCAATGCCGACAAGGCCAACGAATTCCTGCAGGCGGCATGGACAGCCGATCCATCGCCCTTCATGAGGGACGCCGGCTGGCTGCCTGCCT
>DASSHL010000028.1:0-2208 GCA_035692845.1 Gemmatimonadales bacterium | reverse complement strand
TCGCCCGCGTTGGCGGAAAATTCCTGGAAGCGGATGTAGCCGGTGAACTCGTCCAGCATGCGATCGTCGGTCACGGCATGCGGCTCGAGCGGCCGGTACTTGAGTTCCACGTTGAAGGTGTCCGGCTCGAGCCGGGAACCGCGCGCGAGCCCCAGTCGGGCGCGCGTACCTTCGGCACCGAGGAGCCGGGTGTTGATCTTCGTGGCTGGGAGACCGGTCACCGAAGTGTCATTGACCCAGCGCAGGCGATCGCCCGGCAGGATGCCGGCGCGGTCGCCGGCACCGCCTCGATAAACGGCGACGACCGTGGGCTCGCCCTCCACATCGTCGAGCGCAAGTCCGGCACCGCTCAGCTCGCCGCTGGCCCACTGCATCTCGGCTTCCATGTCCGCATGCCGCAGGAAGCGACTGTGTGGGTCGAGGCTGTGCAGCATGCCGTCAATGGCGCCATAGACGAGCTGTGAGGTGGTAACGCTGTCCACGTAGTTGGAACGGATCTGCCCCAGCAGTCCCGAGAAGGTCTGCAGGAGTTCATAAGCCGGCGGCTCGGGCCGCTGTGCCGTCGCGCTGGCGGGAAGCGCCAGCGCCAGCAGGAACGCTGGCAGCACCCTCACGGAGACGCCGGCTGGCCCAGGCGGGCAAGCTGCAGTTGCGCGGCCAGACGATCGGCGGCCTGCGAGCTTGGCGCCATGGCCATGAACTTCTGGTAGGTGCTGACAGCGCGTGCGGTGTCGCCCAGGGCCAGGCGGACGCGAGCTGCGAGGTAGACGTATTCCGCATTGTGCGGGTTGAGTTCCATGGCGCGGGTAACTGCGGTATCGGCTTGGGCGAGCTGGGCCGCACGCGCGAGCGTGGTGGCGAGCTGGTAGAGCAGCACCGGATCGCCGGGCTTGGTCTCCACCGCGCGCTGCCGCTCACGAATGGCCGCGTTCCAGGCGCCGTTGCGTTCGTGCAGGTCGGCGAGCTTGACGTGCGCCATGTACATGCCAAGGTCCTGCGCCAGCACCGCCTCAAAATGCTGGCGAGCCTCGATGGTGCGGCCGTCCTTGAGCTCGACCACGCCGATGAGATAGCGGACTTCGTTCGCGGCGAGCGGAAGGAGGGCACTGGTCGGCACCGAATCGCGCGCCTGTTCCAGCCGCGTGAGCACTTCGGTAAGGTCACCGATGGCATTGGCGTACTCGCTACCGCGAGCATAACTCAGCCCCCGCCAGTAGAAGAACCCAATCGGCAGCCTGGCCCGCTCCCTGGGCGAGAAGTTCTTCATGGCCCAGGATGGGATAAAGATGAAATTGGACTTCCCCCAGCCGACAAACGGGTCCACCAGGGCCGCCAGCCGCAGGTGCTCTCGCGCCTCCGCCACAACGGGCGCGAGACTATCGGGCACCCGCTCTTTCTGGATCCAGGTCTCCAGCTTGGGGTAGCGGCCAAAGGGCAGCGCACCGAGGGCCAGGTTCGCTTCCGGAAACCAGGGGTCGATCCTGAGCGCCTGGTGCAGCAGGCTATCAGCGGCGATGTAATGTTCGCTGCCCCACGCCCGCATGGCCATCTGGTATTGCAGCTCGGCATCGAGCGAATCAGCATCGGTGAACACCACGGAGTCAGCCTGCTGGGCCCGGACCGAGCCCGCGGCAGCCACGGCCAGCAGCAGACTGCCCAGCCCGGCCCGGAACCGCATCAGTCCTGCGCCGCCTGGTACACAACCTTTCCGCCCACCACCGTGGTCCGCACCTTGGCTTTCCAGAGTTCGTCAGGACGGATGGTGGTGAGGTCGCGATCCAGCAGGAGCATGTCGGCCTTGTACCCCGGCTTCAGCTCGCCGAGCGAATGCTCCGCGAACATGGCGTAGGCGTCGCCGGTGGAATAGCCGTGCAACGCCTCATCCACGCTGATTTTTTCCTCCGGAATCCAGCCGCCTGGATTCTTGCCGTCGAGCGTCTGGCGCGTAACGGCGGCCGCGATGCCAAGCATCGGGTCGAGCGGCGCCACGCTCCAATCGGAACCGAACGCCAGCCGTGCACCGCTGTCGAGCAGTGAGCGGAAGACATAGCTGTGCTTCACGCGCTCGGGACCGAGGCGCTTCTCCGCCCAGCGGCCATCGTCCGCGGCGTGGTACGGCTGCATGGACGCAATCACGCCCAGCTTGCCGAAGCGCGGCACATCCTGGGGGCGAAGGTGCTGGGCGTGTTCCACGCGGAAGCGGCGATC
>DASSHL010000027.1:0-3727 GCA_035692845.1 Gemmatimonadales bacterium | reverse complement strand
GCATCCACGAACGCCGCGAGCGCTGGTTCCTCGAGATCATCCCCCGGCATCAGGTCGTCGAAGAAAATTCCGCCGACGCCCCGCGCTTCACCGCCCCGGTGGACGTTCACGAAATATTCGTCACACCACCGCTTGAACCTGCCATAAAACCGCGGGTGGTGCCGCCCGCAGAGGTCGCGCAGGACACAATGAAAATGGATGGCGTCGTCTGGGTGCGGCCAGGTGGGAGTCAGGTCAGTACCGCCGCCGAACCAGCGCATGAGCCGGCCGTCAGCGCCTTCACGCTCGAGGTATCGCACATTCAGGTGCACCGTGGGAACGTGTGGGTTCCACGGGTGCGCAACCAGGCTCATGCCCGCCGCGAAGAACGGGCCGCGTCCCTCGCTGCCCGCTCCGTGCACTACCGAGCGATTAATGCCGGCCTTCTCGAACGTCCGCCCGTTCAGCAGCAGGCGAGACACACCCCCGCCACCGCCCTCACGCTCCCACTCCGTCGAGCGAAACGATTCACCGCCGTCCAGCTCCTCGAAGAGCGCAGTGGCTTCCTCGTGCACCGAAGTCACCCATTCGCTGGCCGTGTGCCGGTTCATGCTACCGCTCCGGCCGGGGCCCTGGTATGCCGCCACTGCCGCACCGTATCCACGAATACCTGCGCATGCTCGGGCGGCACGTCGGGAAGGATGCCGTGCCCCAGGTTCGCAACATACGGCAGGCCCTCAAACCGCCGCAGCATCTCTATCGTTCGCCGCTCGATTTCTTCCGGCGCGGCGTAGAGCGCGCACGGGTCGAGATTGCCCTGCAACGCCACGCCATTGTCGCGAACGACATCGCGTGCAGCCGAAATCGGTGTCTGCCAGTCCACACCAAGCACGTCCGGCTTCACGGAACTGCACGTGAGCTCCAGCTGCGCTCCAGCACCAGGCGTGAATACCACCACCGGTACACCCGCGTCTCGCACTTGCTCCACGACGGCCGCGAGCGCCGGAAGGACGAACTCCCGATAATCCGCCGGCGACACGATCCCCGCCCACGACTCGAAAACCTGGACGACTTCCGCGCCGGCGCGCGCTTGCTGAAGCAGGTGAGCCGCGACCGCATCGGCGAGCGTGGAGAGCATGCGCCGCGTAAACTCCGGCTCCTCCACCAGGCAGCGACGCGCCCGCGCGAACTGGCGGGTGCCATGACCCTCGATCATGTACGCGAGCAACGTCCATGGACCGCCGGCAAATCCGATCACGGGCACGCGGCCGGCGAGGGCTCGACAGGTCTCCTCGATCGCGCGATACACGTACGCCACGGACGAGGGATCGAAGGCACGGAGCCGGGCCGCATCGGTCGCGGATGCCAAGGGCGTCGGGAAGCGAGGGCCGATACCCTCCTCCACGACCAGCTCCATCCCGAGAGCCTCAGGAATCACCAGGATATCGCTGAAGATGATGGCCGCGTCTACACCAAGCCGTTCGACCGGCTGGACGGTGATTTCGGCCGCAAGCTCGGGCGTGCGAACCATCTCGAGAAAGCTCGAGCGCGCTCGGACGGCGCGATACTCGGGGAGGTAGCGGCCCGCCTGCCGCATCATCCAGACGGGCGGGCGCGGCACCGGCTCGCCTCGAATGGCGCGCAGCAGCAGCGATTCCGTCACCGCCGAGCTCCGGGGAAGAGGTTGAGCGTGCCGTGCAGGGCCTGGAGCAGCGACGGGATGGTTGGCTCGTCAGTCACCGCTGCGGGATGCCAGCCCGCTGAAGACGCGGCCTGTGCTGTCACCGGCCCAAGCGCGACGAGGGCCGGACGCTCCGAGCCTGGAACAGCGTGGCAGAGGGCACGCGCCACCCGTCCACTGGCCACGACGATCACGTCCCCGCTCGCGGCACATTCGCGCAGCATGTCCTCCGGCGCAATCACCGCACGGTAGCAGACGAACTCTTCCACCTCGATCCCGACGTCGCGCAGCGTGCTCGGCAGGACGTCCCTGTGATGCTCACCGCATGGAAAGAGCACCGGTCCGGCAACGCCACGCATGACCATCATCCGGGCGAGCGCTGCCGCAGCGCCATCGCGGCCTGGCGACTCGACGAAATGCACTGGGTTCAGCCGTCGCAGTTCGCGTGCGGTGCCCGGACCGGTGGCCCACACGGGCGGCGAGACAACCCGCGCCTCGCGGACCGCCTTTGAGTAGAGAGCCGCACTTCGGGGCGAGCTGATGGCCACCGCCCCGAATCGATCCAGCGCGGCCACGCTCTCCGACAGCGCCGGCCAGAACTCACTTGATTCGAAGGTGAGCAGCGGCTTGTGCACCCACCTGGCCCCCAGCCGATCCAGCGAGCGATCGAGCCCGTCGAGCGTTCCGTCGCTGAGGGTGATCACGATGCGTGCGCCGCTCATGCAACACCGCCCGACTCGAGACGCGCCGCACCAAGCAGCCGGTCAGCACCTTGCGCGAGAAACCGTTCCGCGAGCCGAGCGCCGGCACGGGCCGCTCCATCACCTGACGCGTCAGCTTCTTCGATCCCGTCCAGGCACTGGCTACCGTCGAGCGACAGTACCCTGCCCCGCAGCCGCAGCGCTCCGCTCTCCGACTGGGCAAACGCCGCGATGGGAACGTGGCATCCTCCCTCCAGGACACCGAGAAAGGTGCGCTCAGCTGACACCGCCGCCGCCACGTCGGGCCGCTGAACCGTGTCGCGCAGCAGCTGGCATGTCCGGGCGTCATCCCGCCGGGCGGTGACCGCGAGCGCGCCCTGCCCCGGGGCCGGCAGCATCAGGTCGATGGGAAGCCGCTGGCTGATGTGTTCGCCCAGGCCGAGGCGGTCGAGCCCAGCCGAGGCGAGAACGATGGCCGACCAGTCGCCATGCTGGTCCAGTTTCGACAGCCGCGTCTCTACGTTGCCACGCAGGTCAGGCACCTGCAGGTCCGGTCGCGCGCGGAGCAACTGCGCCCGGCGCCGCAGGCTGCTGGTGGCCACCACCGCGCCGGTCACCAGCGTCGCCAGCGCGGCGTGACGCCGGGCCACCAGGGCGTCACGCGGATCGGCGCGCTCCCCAATGGCGGCAATCATCACTCCATCCGGCAGCTGGGTCGGCAAGTCCTTGAGCGAATGCACGGCCAGGTCGATGCGTCCATCGAGCAGCGCTTCGTCGAGCTGGCGCGTGAACAGCGCGCGGTCACCAATCCGGGGAAGCGGGACATCGCCAACCAGGTCGCCGGTGGTGCGGATCTCGACAGCTTCGGTGGCGAAGCCGGCTGCGTGCAGGAGGGCGGCGACGCGGCTCGTCTGCCACCGGGCCAGCCGGCTGGCCCGCGTGCCGATGCGCAGCAGAGTGGTCATGCCGCGGCCAGCCCTTCCAGGCGCCGCGCGGCGCGCAGGCCGCTTTCGAGGGCTGCAGCCACTCCCGCACCGCACCGCCAGCTGCCCGCGAGCGCCAGCCCGCGGTTGCGCTGCTCGATGGCAGCGGCAGCTTCCATGCGCCGGCCGTGTCCCAGGTCCAACTGGGGAATGGCAGCTGGCCAGCGCGAGACCTTGCTGAGTGTCGGCGAGCCGAACGCCCCAAGCAGCGTGGCTGCTTCATGCGTCGCAATCGCCGTCAATGCTTCGTCCGGCAGGTGCACCAGTTCCTCCTGGCGCACGCCTCCGATCAACACGGTGAGGAGTACGTGATCCGCCGGCGCACGGTCCGCGAAGCTGCTGGACGAAAACAGGATGCCAAGCGCCTGCCGGTGTTCGCAGTA